>JACRPT010000058.1:0-3886 GCA_016223045.1 Candidatus Eiseniibacteriota bacterium | reverse complement strand
GACGTCGCCGAGTGGCGCGAGGCGCAGTACGGCGGTGCGTCGGACACCAGCATGGAGCTTCTGCACCACTGGTTCGGCCAGAGCCACGAGATCAGCGGGCCTGACGGCGCCCGCCTACCCTTCAGCTACTACTTCTGCCAGCGCGAGGCCATCGAGACGCTCATCTACCTTTACGAGGTGCGCGGCGTCCGGACGCTCTCGATGCTCTCGGGCTTGTTCGGAATCGGGGACGAGCGAGAGCGCGAAATCGCCGCCCTCGGCGTCAACCCCGATGATGACCTCTGGCCTCACTACGCCTTCAAGGTCGCGACCGGCGCGGGCAAGACCAAGATCATGAGTCTCGCCATCGTGTGGAGCTACTTCCACGCGCTGCGCGAGTCCGATTCGCCGATGGCCCGGCACTTCGTGCTGATCGCCCCGGGCCTTACGGTTTTCGAGCGACTCAAGGAGGACTTCGGCAACGGCGTCATCTTCGACCGCGACCCGCTCATCCCTCCCGCGTGGCGCGGTGATTGGAACGTGTCGGTCGTGTTGCAGGACGAGGCGGTTGGCGCGGCCACGGGCGGCGTCATCTACCTGACGAACATCCACCGTCTCTACGACCCGGACCGCCGCACCCGCGAAGCCGAGACCCACGACTTCATGGGGCCGCCGGTGTCGAGGGCCAAGGCGCTCGACACGGCGAAGGCGCTCCGCGAGCGCATCACGTCGCACCCACGTCTCATGGTACTCAACGACGAGGCGCACCATGTTTGGGATCCGGACTCGGCGTGGAACGACACCCTCAAGTTCTTGAGCGACACCGCGCGCAAGCGCGGCGGCGGCCTAGTGGCGCAGCTCGACTTCTCGGCGACGCCCAAGGACGATCGCGGGAACGTATTCCGCCACGTCGTATGCGACACGCCCCTCGGCGAGGCGGTAGACGCCGGCATCGTCAAGACGCCCATCATCGGCCGCAGCGAGAAGCTCGTGGAGCAGGCTTCGGACGACGCGAGCCGGAAGTACGAGCACCATCTGATCGTGGGCTACAAGCGCTGGCTCGCATCCAAGGAAGAGTGGGACCGGAGCGGCAAGAAGGCGCTCATGTTCGTCATGACCGAGAGCACCGATGCGGCCGACCAGATTGCCCGCCGGCTCGGCAGTGACCCCATGTTCGCGGAACTCAACGGCAAGACCGCGAACCTGCACACGAACCTGAAGGGCAAGCTCAAGAAGCGCGGCAAGGGCGCCACCACCTACTACGAGTTCATCGAGAGCGAGAAGGACATCAGCGACGACGACCTGCGCGAGCTTCGGAAGCTGTCGCGGGAACTCGACGACAGCTCGAGCCCCTACCGCTGCATCGTCTCGGTGCTCATGCTCCGCGAGGGGTGGGACGTGCGGAACGTGACCACCATCGTCCCGCTGCGCCCGCTCTCGGCCGCGTCGAAGATCTTGCCGGAGCAGACGCTCGGCCGCGGCCTGCGCCGCATGACGCCCCCCGGCCCTGGCCAGCCAGCCGAGGTCGTGTCCGTGGTCGAGCACCCCTCGTTCATCGGACTCTACGAGGAGCAACTCAGTCAGGAGGGGCTGCCGCTCGAAGTCGTCGACATCGACGAGGTGCCGCGCACCACGGTGACCATCTACCCCGACACGAGCAAGGATCTCAAGAGACTCGACCTCGTGATCCCGCGGCTGTCGCCCGGCTACAGCACCTCGTCGTCGCTGGAGGGGCTCACGTTCGAGGCCGTGCGCGACGAGTTCAAGCGCGCCGGCTTCAAGCCGCTCCCGCTCGGGACTCCCGTCAAGACCGACATCCAGTACGAGGGGCGACACCTCATCACCGACGAGATCGTGGAGCGAATGAAGATCTCGCTACCGTTGCTCAGCGACGGCATGGGGGCGGTGTCGTTCTTCCGGCAGGAGCTGGAGCAGGCCGCACGCATCCGCAGCCAGCACGCGGTGCTCGCCCCGCTTATCGACCGCTTCCTGTGCGAGGTGCTGTTCGGCGAGCGCGTGACGCTCTACGACCAGCGCGTCCTTCCCCGCCTCTCGCACCCGGACGTGCGCGAGCACATCCGCGCCACCTTCTTGCCGCTCATCCTCAAGGCCATCACGCGACAGGAGAAGCGTCTGCCCGAGGAAGCCCCGCAGTCCGTTACCGCGTGGAAGCCCTATCAGGCGACGCACTCCGAGCGCCGGCCCACGGTAAGTTCGGCTCGTACTCCATTCAATCTCGCCCCCTGCGAGTACCAACTTGAGGTCGCAATGGTCCAGTTCCTTACGAGGGCAACGGACGTCGCCGCCTTCGCCAAGAACGCTGGCCCGCAGGCACTCCGCATGGACTATCTGTCGGCCGACGGTCGGCGCTCCACCTACACGCCCGACTTCATCGTGCGCGACGCCGGCGGCAACTACTACATCGCCGAGACCAAGGGCCGAGCCGACACCGATGTCGCCGCGAAGGCGCGTGCTGCCATCGAGTGGTGCAAGGCTGCGTCGGCGACCGAGAAGAAGGTGAAGTGGGAGTATCTCTACGTCCCCGAGAAGGTGTTCGAGCAAGTGCGCGGGGCCGCCGTGGACGAGCTGAGCCGCGCGTGCGCGCCGTCGCTCGTCCAGCTGCTGCGGCAGGCCGAGTCCGCACAACAGACGCTCACCCTCGAAGCCATCCCCGATGCCGCGCTCGCCGAGCAGGTGAAGGGATTCATCGAGCCCGACGTGCTCGCGACGCTTCCCTCCCGCTACAAGAAGGCCGTCGCCGACGCGGCGGCGCTATACCACTTCATCGAGAAGAAGGAAGCCGCCTCGTTCGCGCCGCTGTTCAGCCCACTCATGCCGACCGGCATCCTCATCTTCTGTCTCGACTACGCTGTGAAGCCCGACGAGGCCCTGCCCGGCGTGTTCACGGCGGTTCGCACGAAGTTCGCGCCGCTCGCCAAGGGCGAACTGCCGAAGCTGGTCAAGAGCGTCTACGACTTCCGCAACACGTACATCGCCCACGCCAAGGCAGACCTGACCGACGCGGCAAAGGCTCGCGAGGCGCTTGGCCTGTGGGTGCAGACGCTGTTGGCACTGCATGAGGCGGTGCGGGCGTGACGGCGCGCTCGGCTCGCGTGGCGCGTAGGGGCACGCCTCATTCTCGCTACAAGGGCTATGTGTTGATGCTGGGTGCTGGCGCGTCGTTCGGGGCACTCATTCGAATCTGGCGCATGGACGGCCTCCACGTATCGCATACCCCTAGCCAGCGTACCGCGCTCGATCGTGAAGTAAGCCGCTCGCGCTGTCGTTCCTCGGAGGCGTATCTTCCTCCGAGACCGGACGCCTAGGTCCGGCTCGAACAGGGAGGTTGCCATGAGCAAGAAGTTCTTCTTCATCTGCGCCGGGCTCCTCTGCCTCGGACTTGCCTACCATCTCGGGACGAGAAGTGCGACTGCTCAGGGGGCCGCGAGCGTTGATGGTGCGGAGGTGGCCCAGCACGGTGGCGCGATAGACGCGAGTGGGGTTGTCGGGCGCATCTTCTACGTGAACGGGTCGGCGGTGTCACAGCCCGTGCCGGGAGTGGCGACCGTCATCGGGACGGCCGTTCTCGCGAACAGCAGCCTGCCCTACGCGGCGTTGTTGGCGAACGGTGATGTCTACGGCTACTACGTGCCGGGCGGGTGGACACTGATCGGCAACATGCTCGGGGGGGCTGCGACAGCCGCGAAGTCAGCGACCTGGGGCAGTCTGAAGGCGCGCTATCGCTGATTCTCGCAGGGCAGACGGAGAGGCTCACCCCGTCTTGGAACGAGCCCCGCTTGGAGATTCGCGTCGGTCGATGTTGACGGGGCACAAGACCGAGGCGGTCTGCCGGCGTTACGCCATCGTGTCCGGGACCGATCTCTTCGAGGCGGTGTGGAAGCTCGAG
>JACRPT010000029.1 GCA_016223045.1 Candidatus Eiseniibacteriota bacterium | reverse complement strand
GTGCACGCGCGGCGGCTCGAGAGGCGGCAGCGCGCGCGCAGGCCGCGGCAGCCCGACGCGAGGCGGCGCGGGAAGCGGCGGCGGCGGCGCACGCTCGTGCAGCTGCGGCGGAGGTGATCCCGTGGCTGCGAGGGCTCGGGTTCCGCGCCGACGAGGCGCGTCGTGCCGCGACACGGTGCGAGTCCGTTCCCGACGTATCGTTGGAGGAGCGGGTGCGTGTCGCGCTGTCGTGCTTCGCGGAAGCTCCCCAGGCCCGAGCCGCGTGGACACTTCCGGCGCCGGCGTCACCCGCCTGAGCAGACCGCGCGGGTGTGGCGGCCGGTGCGGGCAACGCCATCAAGAGCAGCCGCGCGCGATGCTGCAATCCTCGCCCGCACGATTCGCGGGAGAACCGGGAGAAGGCTGCCCCGTCCGGCACGGGCGCATCCTCCCCCGGAAGAGTTGGAACAAGAAGATGGGTCGGCACCGGCGCATCCTCTCCCGGAAGAGCCGGAAGGAAAGCTGCGCCGACCGCCACGGGCGCGTCGTCTTTCAAGTCAGGGCGGCCGGTGGTGACATGCGGCCTGCCCGGCAAGGAAGACGGTTGCGCCCGGCACGCCGCGCCCGTTGACTTGCCGCGCCGCGCCCGGCTAGAGTCCCGCGGCCCTCGATGCCCCTCGCGACCGCCCCGCGGAGAACCCGCCATCGCCCGCACGCCAGCCACCTCGCGCCGTCTCTCGTACGCGGCCCTGATGGTCGCCGCCGGGCTCACCGGGGTCTATGCCGAGACCATCCCGAACTTCGAGGTCCTCACCCTGGTGGTGTTCTGCTCGGGCGTGCTGCTGGGGTCGCGCGACGGGGCGCTGGTGGGGTTCCTCACCATGCTGGCGTACTCGCTGCTGAACCCGTACGGTCCCGCGCACCCGCTGGTCACGCTGGCGCAGGTGGCGGGAGAGGTGCCGGCGGGGATCGCGGGCGGGCTGTGCGCGCGCGCGCGGCTGGCGGAGCGCCCCGCGCGCATGCGCGCCGTGCTGCTGGCGTTGGTGGCGCTGCCGCTCACCGCGTTCTTCGACCTCATCACCAACCTCGCCAGCGCCGTGATCTACGGTCAGGCGCGGGTGTGGCTCATCCAGGGGATCCCTTTCGCGCTATGGCACATCGCTTCGAACGTGGCGCTCTTCGCGCTGCTCGGCACGCCGCTGGTCGCGGTGTTCGCGCGCTATCGGGCGCGGCTCTCGTCCTGACGCTGGCCGCAGCCACGGCGGGGGCCCAGGCGCCGGGCGGCGCGACCGCCGACCTGGCGCGCTCCGGGCTGCCGGACGCGGCCTCGTGGTGGGGCGAGCCCGGCCGGGCCGGCTGGGCGCCGGACCTGTGGCTCGGCGCCGCGGCGCCGTGGACGCTGGGCGGCTTCGCGCGTGGCGCGTGGTCGGCAGCGGAGCCGGGGCGCGCGCCGCAACAGCTGCCGTTCCCGGGGATCGGCGCGGCGCGGGCGCCGCTCGGCTGGGCCGACACGCTGGCGGTGGGCCCCGGCGGCCCGGGCGCGTGGCTCGGCTACGGCGCCGCGCTGGCCGCGGCGCGCGCGGAAGGCGCGCTCGTCAACCGGCGCGCGCGCGCGTCGCTGGTGTTCGGGAGCGGCTCGCAGGGGTTCGACGACAACGCTCTCTCGGTGACACGCGGCGATTCCGTGTCGTATCTGCGCGCCGAGACCGCGAGCGGCACGCGCGGCGCCGCCGGCGCGCTCGAGGATGCCGGGCGCCACCTGTGGGGCGTCGGCGCCCGGCTCACGCGCGGCCGGCACCGGCTCGACGGCTCGTTCGCGCAGCGCGGCGAGGCCGGCAAGCTCCACGACGGCAGGGAGCAGGCGGCGGCCGGAGAGAGCGGTGAGCTGGCGTGGCGCTACGGCACGCCCACCGGGTTCGCGGGCCTGGCGCTGGCGCGCGGCTTCAGCCGGCACGAGAGCTTCGGCGGCGCGCTGGCCTTGGCCCGGCGCGAGGCGCAGGAGGTGGTCGGGAAGGCGGAGTGGGAGCGCGCGCTCGCCGGGCGCGTACTCGGCGCGCGGCTCGAGTGGCGGCGCGGCGAGGTGAAGCGTTTCGGGGAGAGCGAGGACACGCGGCACGCCACGGCGGTGTGGGGCGCCGCGCGGCTCGAGGCCCCGCTCGCCGGCGGGCGGGTCGAGCTCACGCTGGGGGGCGGGCGGCACGACGCGGTGAAGCGCACCGACGTGGCGCCCGGCGTGGCGTGGAGCTTCGCGGGAAGCGCGGTGCGCGGCCGGCTCGCACTCGAGCGCCTGCTCGAGCCGGTGTGGGCGGACCTCCCGGCCGGGCAGGCGCCCTACCTGCAGCACACCTGGGCGCTGACCGCGCGCGGCGCGCTGGCCGGCTCGGGGCCGTTCCGCGCCGAGGCCGCGCTCTTCACCGGTCACGCCCGGGGTCGCGCGCTGGCGGCGCGCCTGCCGCTGGAGGCGTTGTGGCTGCGCGCGGGGTTCCGCCCCGACACCGCGGCCTACGACTTCGCCCTCGCGAGCGCGGGGCTGGCGTGGCGCGGGACCCACGCGGGGGCCGGACTCGAAGGCTTCGCGCTGGCGCGGACGGCGCAGCGCACCCTCCAGCCCCGCGTGGACCCACCCGCCGGGGGACGCGCCTTCGTCGAGGGGAGCTTCGCACTCTTCGAAGGCGACCTGGGGGTGACGTTGCGCGCGGAAGCCGATGCGATCGGTCCGCGCGAGGCCGAGACCGCGCCGGTGCGGCGGCTGGACGGCTACCCGACGTTCGGCGGGGCCGTGGTGCTCACGCTCGCCGACGCCACGATCACGGTGCGCGCGCGCAACCTGGAGGACCGGCAGCGTGAGCAGACCTGGGTGGACGCTGCCACCGGGCGTCCCGCGCTCGGCCCGGGGCGCGAGCTGCGCATGACTCTCACCTGGAGGCTGTTCAACTAGGCACCCGCCCCCGCGGGAGGCCGCTTGCTCGCCCTCACCCCGGCCGAGCGCCGCGGGGCCGCGGTGGTGGTGCTGCTGCTGGCGCTGGGCGCCGCGCACGACCTGTGGCGCGCCCGGCACCCGCGCCCCACGCCGCCGCCCGCGCCGCTCCCGGCCGCCGCATCCGCGCCGCCCGCGGCGGCGCCGATCGCCCCCGCGTCCCCGCGCGCGCCGCTCGACCTGAACCGCGCCGGCGCCGCGGAGCTCGACGCGCTGCCCGGCATCGGCCCTGTGCTGGCCGGGCGCATCGTCGCTCATCGCACCCGGTTCGGGCCGTTCCGCGAGCCCGGCGACCTGCTCGCGGTGCCGGGGATCGGGCCGCGGCTCTTCGAGCGTCTGCGGCCGCTGGTGACGGCGGCCGCGACCGGCCGCGACAGCATCTCCGGCGTACCGGGGCGCTGAGTGCATCTCGCAATCCCGGCGCGCCGCAGCGCATGCAGATTCCGCTTCAGGAGCGCGCCGCCACCGGCCGATAACGCCTGCGAATCGCTGAGGCGCAATCCACGCGCAGCGGCCCGTCGGGCGGCGTGCACGGCATGTCCGTTGCGTGCCTCCCGCGGTCCTCTGCGCTCCAGGCTCATGGTCCGTCCGGCGTCTCCGGCGCTCCGTCCGCATCGGCCGGGGCGGCGGTGGCGCGCGGCAGGCCCCTCTCCAGGGAAGACTTCGTGCTCGAAGAGATCGGACAGAGGCTGCTCGAGGCGCATCTCATCGACGAGCAGGCGCTCAGCAAGGCCGCCGTGCAGCAGAAGACCTCCGGCGGGAGCCTGACCGGGAACCTGGTCAAGATCGGCGCGATCAGCGAGGACTCGCTGCTGGAGTTCCTCTCGCGGCTCTTCAGCGCGCCGCCCATCGACCTCAAGAACTTCGAGCCGGATCCCGCGCTGACCCGGCTGCTCCCGGGCGACGTGGCCACCAAGTTCATGGCCCTGCCGGTCGCCCGCAGCGGCCGCCGCCTGGTGGTCGCGATGGCGAATCCGAGCAACATCTTCGCGATCGACGACATCAAGTTCATCACCGGCTACGAGGTCGAGCCGCACGTCGCCTCGGAGGCGATGCTCAAGAAGGCGATCGACCGCGCCTACGACTCGGCCGGCACCATGGCCGACGTGATGAAGGGCTTCGAGGACGACCTCTCGGTCGTCGAGGAGGACGACAGCGCCGAGGCCGAGGCCGGGCTGCAGGGGGCCGACGAGGCCCCGATCGTCAAGCTGGTGAACTCGCTCATCGCCGACGCGGTGCGCAAGGGCGCCTCGGACATCCACATCGAGCCCTACGAGCGGAGCATGCGCGTGCGTTTCCGCATCGACGGCGTGCTCCAGGAGATGATGGCGCCGCCCTTCAAGTTCAAGGCGGCGATCCTGTCGCGCCTGAAGATCATGGCCGAGCTCGACATCGCCGAGCGGCGGGTGCCGCAGGATGGGCGCATCAAGATCAAGGTCCTCAACCGGACCATCGACCTGCGCGTCTCGTCCCTGCCGACGATCTTCGGCGAGAAGATCGTGATGCGCATCCTCGACAAGACCAACCTCAACATCGACCTGGAGAAGCTCGGCTTCGAACCGGCCCCGATGAAGGAGTTCGTCTCGGCCATCGCGAATCCCTACGGGATGGTGCTGGTCACCGGGCCCACCGGGTCGGGCAAGACCACCACCCTGTACTCGGCGTTGTCGCGCGTGAACACGCCCGAGGTCAACGTCATGACCGCCGAGGACCCGGTCGAGTACAACCTGGACGGCATCAACCAGGTGCTGGTGCACGAGGACATCGGGCTCACCTTCTCCGCGGCGCTCAAGGCGTTCCTGCGGCAGGACCCGAACATCATCATGGTCGGCGAGATCCGCGACCTCGACACCGGCTCGATTGCGGTCAAGGCGGCGCTCACCGGGCACCTGGTGCTCTCGACCCTGCACACCAACGACGCGCCCAGCGCCATCGGCCGCATGATCGACATGGGCGTCGAGCCGTTCCTGGTGGCGTCGTCGGTCAACCTGATCCTGGCCCAGCGCCTGGTGCGCAAGGTGTGCGCGGGCTGCAAGACCACGATCACGCTCACGGGCGAGGTCCTGCGCGAGCTGCAGCTCTCGGAGGACGAGGCGAAGGGTGCGACGTTCTGCGAGGGCAAGGGCTGTGTGGACTGCAACAACACCGGCTACCGCGGCCGCCAGGGCGTCTACGAGGTGATGCCGCTCTCGAACCGGATCCGCGACCTGATCCTCGAGCGCGCCTCGGCGAGCGAGATCAAGCGGCTGGCCATCGGGGAAGGGATGCTCACGCTGCGGCGGGACGCGCTCGAGAAGCTGAAGCGCGGCCTGACCACGGTCGAGGAAGTGCTCAAGGAGACCGCGGCGGATCAGCTCTAGCCGCTGAGGAGAGAGACGGCCCGGTGGCGCTCCGCGCCCCAAGGAGGATGGCGACGTGGTGAACCTGCGACAGCTGCTGGAAGACATGGTGACGCGCCAGGCCTCGGACCTGCACATCACCGCCGGGGTGCCCCCCGAGCTCCGCGTGGACGGCGCCATCACGCCGAGCGAGTACGACGTGCTGACACCCGAGACCACGACCCAGCTGGCTTACAGCGTGATGTCGGACGAGCAGCGCAAGCGCTTCGAGACCACCAAGGAGCTCGACTTCTCGTTCGGCATCAAGGGGCTGGCCCGCTACCGCGCGAACGTGTTCCTGCAGCGCGGCGTCGTGTCCATGGTGATCCGGCAGATCCCGTTCGACATCATGCCGATGGAGAAGCTGGGGCTCCCGCCGGTGGCGCGCGAGTTCACCTCGCGGCAGAAGGGGCTGGTGCTGGTGACCGGGCCCACGGGCAGCGGCAAGTCCACGACGCTGGCGGCGATGCTCGACAAGATCAACCAGTCCCGCGCCTGCCACATCATCACGATCGAGGACCCGGTCGAGTACATCCACCACCACAAGAAGTGCATCGTCAACCAGCGCGAGGTGGGCTCGGACACGGCCGGGTTCGCGACCGCGCTCAAGTACGTGCTGCGCCAGGACCCCGACGTCATCCTGATCGGCGAGATGCGCGACCTCGAGACCATCCAGGCGGCGCTCACCATCGCCGAGACCGGGCACCTGGTGTTCGCCACGCTCCACACCAACTCGACCTACGAGGCGGTCAACCGCATCGTGGACGTGTTCCCCGCGGACCAGCAGAAGCAGGTCCTCACCCAGCTCGCCTTCTCGCTGGAAGGCGTCATCACGCAGCAGCTCATCCCGCGCAGCCGCGGCACCGGCCGCGTCCTGTGCGCGGAGATCCTCGTGTGCACCCCGGCCATCAAGGCGGTGATCCGCGAGGCCAAGACGCACCAGATCTACAGCCTGATGCAGGCCGGGCAGAAGTTCGGCATGCAGACCATGAACCAGGCGCTCCTCCAGGCGGTGCTCGACAAGACGCTGTCGCCGGAGGACGCCCTCGAGCGCTGCAGCGACCGGACCGACCTCGAGCAGATGCTCGGCAAGGTCTGGCGGAAGGCCGCGTAGGAGGATCGCATGCCAGTCTTCACGTGGAAGGGCCGCACGCTCGCGGGCGAGTCGCAGACCGGGGAGATCGAGGTCGGGCGCCAGGAGGAGGCCGTCGAGGTCCTGCGCAAGCGCAAGATCCTGGTCACCTCGCTCAGTCCGAAGGGCGGGGGCTTCAGGATGCCGAAGCTGGGCGGGAGCGGGGTCAGCACCAAGGACCTCGCGATCTTCACGCGCCAGTTCGCCACCATGATCTCGGCGGGGCTGCCGCTGGTGCAGTGCCTCGACATCCTGGCCAAGCAGTCCAGCAAGCCGTCGTTCGGCCGCGTGATCGGCGAGGTGACGCGCGAGGTGGAGTCGGGCTCGACCCTGGCGGACGCGCTCGGCAAGCACCGGAAGGTGTTCGACGACCTGTTCCGCAACATGGTCGCGGCGGGCGAGGCGGGCGGCGTGCTCGACGAGATCCTGATGCGGCTCGCGACCTACATCGAGAAGGCCGACGCCCTCAAGCGCAAGATCCAGGGCGCCATGATCTACCCGGCGGTGGTGCTGTCGGTGGCGCTGGGCGCGACCGCGTTCATGCTCATCTTCATCATCCCGACGTTCGCGAAGATGTTCACCGACTTCGGCGGGGAGCTGCCGCTGCCGACCAAGATCGTGCTCGGCCTGTCGGGCCTCCTCAAGGCGTTCTGGTGGGTCATCGCGCTGCTCATCGCGGCGCTGGTGGTCGGCTTCCAGCGGCTGTACGCGACCGAGAACGGGCGGCGCCAGGTGGACGGCATGATGCTCAAGATCCCGGTGCTGGGCGACGTCCTGCTCAAGGGGAGCGTGGCGCGCTTCACCCGCACGCTCGGCACGCTCATCGCTTCGGGCGTGCCCATCCTCTCGGGCCTCGAGATCACCGCGCGCACCGCGGGGAACAAGGTGATCGCCGAGGCGATCATGACGGCACGCGCCTCGATCCGCGAGGGCGAGACCGTGTCGGCCCCGCTCAAGACCTCCGGGGTGTTCCCGCCCATGGTGGTGCAGATGATCTCGGTGGGCGAGCAGACCGGAGCGCTCGACGAGATGCTGCAGAAGATCGCGGTGTTCTACGAGGCCGAGGTGGACAGCGCGGTGGACGCGCTCACCTCGATCATCGAGCCGGTCATGATCGTGGTGATGGGCGGCATCGTCGGCGGCATGGTCATCGCGATGTACCTGCCCATGTTCAAGCTGATCAGCGTCGTGGCCGGCGGGAACCACTGATGACCGTCAGGCGCGGCACGGGCGGCCCGGGGCGGCCGGGGAGCGCGCTGCACGGCGCGGCGGACGCGCGCTGGCGGGGTCTCGCGACCCTGGTGCGCGCGCGGCTGCTGGTCGCGCTGATCGCCATCCCGGCCGGCGTGATGCTGCGCCCGGACGCCGGGCCGGCCGCCGGGATCGTGCTGGTCTGGTCGCTGGCCCTGCTGGCGGCATCGTCGGCGGCGTTCTGGGGCGGCCTGGCGCTGCGGCGCGGACTGCGGCTGCAGATCTACCTGAACCTGCTGGCCGACCTGGTGCTGGTGACCGCGCTCGCGGCCCGCACCGGCGGGCGCGAGAGCCAGTTCGTGCTGTTCTACGTGCTGGTGGTCATCACGGGCGGGCTGCTCGAGCGCCTGCCGGGAGGGCTGTTCGCCGCGACCGGGGCGTGCGCGGCCTACCTGCTCGCGCTCGCGCCGGGGGTGGCGCCGCTGGCCGGGGACGTGCTGCCGCGGCCCGGCATGATGGGCGGGTTCCTGGTCATCGTCGGCGTGCTCGCCGGGATGCTGGGGCGCGGGGTGCGGCGCGCGCACGACGACCTGGCGCGCACCACGCGCGAGCTGCACCGCGTGCGCGTGGACAACGACGTGATCCTGCGCCACCTGGCGACCGGGGTGCTCACGGTGGACGCCTGGGGCACGGTGGCCTACCTGAATCCGGCGGCGGAGACGGTGCTGGGCGTGCGCACGCTCGAGGCGCGGGGCCGGCGGATCCGGGACGCGTTCCCGGAGCGGCTCGGCGCCCTGCGCGACCTGGTGCTCGACACGCTGGCGCGGGGCGCCTCGCGCAACCGCGCGGAGCTGGTGGTGCGCTCGGTGCGCGGCGCCGAGCAGCCGCTCGGGATCTCGACCAACCTGCTGATGCACGAGGACACCGCCACCGGGGTGGTGGCGGTGTTCCAGGACCTGACCGACGTGCGCGAGATGGAGCGCCGCGCGCGCCGCAACCAGACGCTCGCCGAGCTGGGCGCGCTGGCGGCCGGCATCGCGCACGAGCTGAGGAACGGACTGAAGCCGATCAGCGGATCGGTCGAGTTCCTGCAGCGCGAGCTCAGGCCGGAGGGGGAGAACGCGGTGCTGCTCGGGCTGATCGCCACCGAGAGCGCGCGCCTGAACCGCTTCGTCACCGACCTGCTGACCTACGCGCGCGAGCGCGACCTGGCGCTGGAGGCGCAGGACCTGGACGAGCAGCTCGCCGAGCTGTGCGACGGCCTGACGCGCGACCCCCGCTGTGGCACCGGTCTGCGCGTGCGCTTCGAGCGCCGGGGCGAACCCGGGACCATCCGGGGCGACCGCGAGCAGCTGCGCCAGGTGTGGCTCAACCTGGCGAACAACGCCTTCGAGGCGATGAAGGACGGAGGAACCCTGACGGTGCGCTGGCGTCCCGCGGAGGACGGGCGCGTCGTGGTGGAATTCGAAGACGAGGGGCCCGGCATCCCGGCGGAAGACCTGCCGCGGGTGGGCGAGCCCTTCTTCACGACCAAGGAAGGCGGGACCGGGCTGGGCGTGGCTATCGCCCAGCGTATCGTGGAGCGGCACGGCGGCACGCTGGCCTACCGGAGCGTTCCGGGCCGGGGCGCGGTCGCCGGGGTCATCCTGCCGGCCTGCGTCGAAGCGCTGATCCAGGCCGCCTGAACGCGGACGACACTACCCCTCCAGAGAGGTGAGGAGCATGCCCAGCGAAAAGATCCTGGTGGTGGACGACGAGCAGAGCATGACCCAGTTCCTGGGCATCGTACTGCGCAAGGAAGGCTACCAGGTCACCACGGTCAGCAACGGCAGGGACGCGCTCGAGAAGGTGCGGGTCGAGGCCTTCGACGTCGTGATCACGGACATCCGCATGCCCGGCATGGACGGCATCCAGCTCCTGCAGGGCATCAAGAAGCACGACCCGTCGCTGCCGGTCGTCATCATGACGGCGTACGCCTCGCAGCAGTCGGCGATCGACGCGGTCAACATGGGGGCTTTCCAGTACCTCATCAAGAACGCGAAGAACGACGAGATCAAGCTGGTCGTGCGCAACGCCATCGAGATGCGGCGGGTGCGCTGCGAGAACCTCTACCTGAAGCGCGAGCTCAAGAAGGGGCACGAGGACAAGGAGATCATCGGCACGTCCGAGGAGATGGTGCGGGTCTTCAAGATGGTCGAGAAGGTGGCTGACAGCGAGGCCACCATCATGATCCAGGGCGAGAGCGGCACCGGCAAGGAGCTGATCGCCCGCGAGATCCACTACCGCAGCCGCCACGCCCAGGGACCGTTCGTCAGCATCAACTGCGGCGCGATCCCGCGCGACCTGCTCGAGAGCAACCTGTTCGGGCACGTGAAGGGCTCCTTCACCGGCGCGGTGCGCGACTCGGCGGGCCTGTTCCAGGTCGCCGAGGGCGGCACGTTCTTCCTCGACGAGGTCGGGGAGACGCCGCTCGCCACCCAGGTCAAGCTGCTGCGCGCGCTCCAGGAGCGCGAGGTCATCCCGGTGGGCGGCACGCAGCCGGTCAAGATCGACTGCCGGCTGGTGGCGGCGACCAACACCGACCTGGAGCGCGAGGTCGCCGAGGGCCGCTTCCGCGCCGACCTGTTCTACCGGCTCAACGTGATCCCGATCCGGCTGCCGTCGCTGCGGCAGCGGCGCGACGACATCCCGCTGCTGGTGGACCACTTCCTCAAGCGCTACGCACAGAACAACCCGTCCAAGACCGTGAACAAGGACGCCATGGACCTGCTCATGAAGTACGACTGGCCGGGCAACGTGCGCGAGCTGGAGAACGTCATGGAGCGCGCCCTCATCCTGGACGAGGGCGGGCTGATCGGGCCGGAAGACCTGCCCGACAAGATCCGCTTCGGCGCCGCCCACCGCGGCAGCCTGATCATCGATTCGCCGACGCTGAGCCTCGAGGAACTGGAGAAGGAGTACATCCTCAAGGTGCTCAACTACACCCGGTGGCAGAAGAAGCGGGCGAGCGAGATCCTGGGCATCAACGCCTCCACCCTCTACCGCAAGCTGATCGCCTACGGCGTGGAGAAGCCCGGCGCGTCGCCCGAGCCGGGGGAGGAGCCGCGCGAGCCCGAGGCCCACGCGGCGTGAGCGCGGCTGGTGGGTGGGACCGGTCGTTGCGTTGCGCACGAATCGGCCGGTTCCCGTGCGATCCGCAAGATCCCTGGCCGGCGCCGGGCGAATCGCCCGATGGCGGCGCGGGCGCGGGCGCCCGGTCGGACGGGTTCCCCGGGGGCAACTCGAAGGCGGGGGCCGCGGTAGTACGCGACCCGGGCCCGGAGGCCGGATGGCACACGGGTTGCGATGCCCGCAGGTCGAGGGTCCGAGCGATCACGCGAACGCGACCCGGCACCCCAACCAGGAGGAGTTCGAGAATGACCCGGTCCCAGAAGGGCTTCACCCTGATCGAGCTGATGATCGTGGTCGTGATCATCGGCATCCTCGCGGCCATCGCGATCCCCAACTTCATCGCGATGCAGAACCGCGCGAAGGAAGGCAGCACCAAGGCCAATATGCACACCTTCCAGCTGTCGTCCGAGGACTACGGTGTCCAGAACGACGGCGCGTACGCCAGCGCGGCGACCACCGTGGCCGCCCTGCTGCCTTCGGCGGGCGCGAACTTCAAGAACCCGTTCAGTGGCACGACGGGCTCGGGCGCCGCGTGGGAGGATCGCGCGACCTACTCGGGCGCCTCCGCCGCGACCTCGGGCATCACCAGCTACGCCGACTCGTCGAACGCGACCTACAACATCAAGGGCTACGGCAAGTCCGCCGCGCTGAGCCTGGTGCTCACGGCCGGCCAGTAGTCCCTCCAGCGGGGTGCGACGGGAGGGCGGGGGTGCCCCGCCCTCGACCGTTCGCGCCAGGATGGAGCGCACTGCTCGGGCTGGCGGACCGGCCGCTGGCCAGCGTCGGGCCGAGCGGAGAAAGGGAGTTCGAGATGTTCAGCTCCAAGGCGAAGGGCTTCACTCTGATCGAGCTGATGATCGTGGTCGTGATCATCGGTATCCTCGCGGCCATCGCGATCCCCAACTTCATCGCGATGCAGAACCGCGCGAAGGAAGGCAGCACCAAGGCCAATA
>JACRPT010000128.1 GCA_016223045.1 Candidatus Eiseniibacteriota bacterium | reverse complement strand
GTGTGGCTCGACGCAGCCGCAACGGCTGCACCATCGTGAGACCTCCTTGTCTCTGGGCTGCTGGACTTCGACAACCTCAGAGATAAAGGCAGGTCTCACGTTTTTCAAGCCCTTCGCCGATTCAGGCGAAACGATTTAGCATGGACCTCCACCTTCCGGACCACGCCGCGGCTCGACTTTTTCCGCCCGTGCCGCGCGCTCCCGGTGTATGCTGGCCGGTGCTTCCGGCCGCTCCTCGTCCCTTCCGCTGCGAGTCCCGGGAGCCGCGCGGTCCGGCCCTCCTTCGGGTCGGGGCCGCGCACGGCAGTCGCCCAGAACTGCCGGGAGACACGGTGCCCGCGAGCCCCGACTTCGCCGGCTGACACGAAGCAAAGGAGACGGCTCATCATGACGACATCGCGCACTCCGGCGGTGGTCAACGGACAGGACGCCACGACCGGCGTCCGGACGGTGCAGAACTACATCGGCGGCCGCTGGGTCGCCGCGGACGCCACCCGCTTCGGCGAGGTGCGCAACCCCGCGACCGGCGCGCTCGTCGCGCGGACCCCGCTGGGCGGCGCCGCCGACGTGGACCGCGCGGTCCAGGCCGCGCTCCAGGCGTTCCCGGGCTGGCGGCGGACCCCTCCGGTCAACCGCGTACGCCCGCTGTTCAAGCTCAAGGACCTGTTCGAGCGGCGCTTCGAGGATGTCGCACGCGTCTGCACCATCGAGCACGGCAAGACGCTCGAGGAGTCGCGCAGCAGCGTGCGGCGCGCCATCGACAACATCGATCTGGCGGTCGGCATCCCCGACCGCATGATGGGCACCGCGCTCGAGGACATCGCGGCCGGCATTGATTGCACCTCGATGCGCCAGCCGGTCGGGGTGTTCGCGGCCATCACCCCGTTCAACTTCCCGGCCATGGTCCCGATGTGGTTCCTGCCCCACGCCGTGGCGTGTGGCAACACTTTCATCGTCAAGCCCAGCGAGCGCGTGCCGCTCTCGCAGGCGATCATCTTCGAGCTGATCCACGAGGCCGGCTTCCCCGAGGGCGTGGTGAACCTGGTGAACGGCGCCAAGGATGCGGTGGACGCGATCCTCGACCATCCGGGCATCGCCGGCGTTTCGTTCGTGGGCTCCTCGCCGGTGGCGCACTACGTCTACAAGCGCGGCGCCGAGAAGGGCAAGCGCGTGCAGGCGCTGGGCGGCGCCAAGAACTTCGTGGTGGTGATGCCCGACGCCGACATGGACCGCGCCGCCGCGGTCTCGACCGAGTCGTGCTTCGGCTGCGCCGGCGAGCGCTGCCTCGCCAACCCGGTGGTGATCGCGGTGGGCGACGCCTGCGGCCCGATCACGGAGCGGCTGGTGGCTGAAGCCGCGAAGATCAGGGTCGGCGATGGCCTCGAGCCCGGCGTCACGATGGGACCGGTGATCTCAAAGGAGCACCTGCAGCGGATCACCGGCTACATCGAGAAGGGCGTGGCCGAGGGCGCGAAGCTGCTGCTGGACGGGCGCGGCTTCAAGGACCCGAAGCACCAGGACGGCTACTTCCTCGGGCCGACGGTGTTCGGCGAGGTCAGGCCGGAGATGGTCATCGCCCGCGAGGAGATCTTCGGCCCGGTGCTGTGCATCATCCGGGCGAAGGACTTCGACGAGGCGGTCGCGATCGTCCGGAAGCACGAGCTGGGCAACGCCACCAGCATCTTCACCACCAGCGGCAAGTGGGCACGCGAGTACCGCTACCGCGTCGAGCCCAGCATGCTGGGGGTCAACATCGGCGTGGCGGCGCCGATGGCGTTCTTCCCGTTCGGCGGCGCCAAGGGCTCGTTCTACGGCGACCTCAAGGCGCACGGCCGCGACGCGGTGGAGTTCTACACCGACAAGAAGGTCACCATCACGCGGTGGTTCTGAGCGGGCGCGGCGCGGGGCACACGCATGAGGCTGCTGGTCGTCACGCTGCTCCTGTCCCTGGGCCAGGCCGGGAACGTCCACGCGGCGGGTCCGTGTCTGCCCTCCGGACCGTTCCACCTGCCCATCGAGTCGGCGGGGACGACGTTCTCGGGGGCGTTCCGCAGTCCGCGCGACACCTCCGAGGCGCGCCGCCTGCTCGATTCGGTGCGCGTGGCCGGGCTCCGCGTGGTGATCAATCTGGCCGGCAGCCGCACGCTGTTCCAGAACCCGGACAGCTCGTTCAGCCTCGAGCGGTTCCAGCAGCGCCTGGCGCGCTTCCAGGGCTTCGACTTCACGCCGTGGATCCTGGACGGCACGCTGATCGGCCACACCCTGTTCGACGAGCCGCACGACCCGACGAACTGGGGCGGGCATCTGGTGGCGCCCGCCACCATAGACTCGGCCGCCGCGACGAGCCGGCAATACTGGGCGCTGCTGCCCGTGGGTGTGGGCTCGCCCCACGCCTACCTCGCGGCGGGGGCGCCGTACCAGCACCTGGAGTACGCCCAGCCCCAGTACACCGTGAAGCGCGGAGACGTGGAGGCGTGGGTGCAGAGCGAGCTGGCGCTCGCGGCGGGCGACGGGCTCCAGACCTGCTTCAGCCTGAACGTGCTCAGCGGCGGACCGCAGGCCCGGCCGCTCACGCCGGCAGAGGTCCAGGACTACGGGTGCGCCATGGCGCGCGAGCCCGCCGCGCGGACCCTGCTCATGTGGAAATGGGACGAGGCGTACTTCTCGCAGCCCGGCATGGCCGCCGCGCTCGACAGCATCGCGGCCGCCGGCTGCGCGAGCCACACCGCCGGGGCCGGCCCGCCGGAGGGTCCGGCCGGGCTGTCGCTCGGCGCGCCGGCCCCCAACCCGACGCGTGGCCGGGTGCGCATCGCGTTCACGCTGTCCCGACCGGCGCGGGCGACGCTCGCGGTGTACGATGTGGTCGGCCGGCGGGTCGCCACGCTGCTGGATGGTCTGCAGGCGGCCGGTCTGCGGACCGCCGGCTGGGACGCCGGCGGCGTGCGCGCCGGCGTGTACTTCTGCCGCTTGAGCGCGGGCGGTGCGGATGCCGCGCGCGCGATGATCGTCCTGCCCTAGTATGGAACGACCCTACGTCAAGGCACTTTTCTCTCCAGGCGGCCACTTCCTCCGGGAAGTGGCCGCAGTGTTGGGCCTGCCAGGCCGAGGGACGGAGAAGGTCGGGCGCTTCGACGACGAGTCACGCTAGTATTCGC
>JACRPT010000028.1 GCA_016223045.1 Candidatus Eiseniibacteriota bacterium | reverse complement strand
CACCCGCAACCATCGCCATCGGACGATGCACGCTCTGCTCGCGGCCGTGCTGCGCTGGCTCGAGGCCCGCTTCACCGCGACCGAGGAGTACGCTCATGCAGCTTGACCTCAACCTCGCCGATTCAGGCGAAACGATTTAGCGCGGGCGGGTGATCCGGCGCTTGTCCTTTGCGCGGCGCGATGCGAAACCTTGACACGAGCCCGAGGCGGCATGGGAGTATCCCGGCCAGGCGTCGCCGGCGCTTCTGATCCGTCGGGAGGCCTGCCCGAACCGCGAAACCGAGCGCGCCGGACGTCGGGTGAACGCCTGCGTGGCCGGCGCGCCGTAGACCCCAGTCTTTCGTGCCAGTCAGCTCGAGCCAGGGAATGGAAGCGACCACCAAGCGGGGACAGCGTGCCGCCGACATCGGCACCTCGGATCTCATCGGCCGCCTCGTCTCGGCGGCGGAGCGGGTCGTGGCTGCGGCCCGCACGCGGGCAGCACAGCCACAACCTGTGGCGGTTCCCCGCTGGCTCCGGATGGAGCTCGAGCAGGTCGAGGCTTTCATTCGGGAGATGAAGGCCGCGCAGGGATTCCTCACGTTCGAGGAGGGCCGGCGTCTGGCGATGGCCAAGGACATGCGCCGCACGCTTCGCCGCCAGGTGCAGGAACTGGTGCAGCCGGCCCACGAGCGCAACCGGGGCTGGGGCGAGACGGCCCGGCGGATCGAGCAGGCCCTGCGGAAGTGCCGGCGCCTGCCCGGGGAGCGCGAACAGCTCGGGCTTCTGGTCGCGACCCTCGAGCCCTTGAGCCTGCTGCTCATCGCGTCCGACCGCCGTGCCGTGCACGAAGCCGCCAGGCGACTGGAGATTCTCGACGCCATCGCGACCTTCGGTCCGGCTCCCGCGGCGCCGGAGAGCCGGGACGACCTGCGCGAGCCGGAGCCCGCGCCCGAGGCGTTCGGCGATTACCTCCCGCCCGCGGCGGAGCTGGAATTCGACCCGGCCGATGTCGAGATCGTCGCGCAGCTCGCCCAGGGCCGGCTCGACGACGAGCGGGACTATCGGCTCAACCTGGCCGCCATGCACCTCTCGCTGGTGGGAGGATTCGAGGCGCTTCTGTGCCTGCCTCTGTTGCGCGGCGTCGAGCACTTCCCCTTCCAGATTGACACGGCGCGACAGGTGCTGCGCGCCATGCGGGGGCGGGCGCTGCTCTGCGATGAGGTGGGCCTCGGCAAGACCATCGAAGCCGGGCTGGTGCTCAAGGAGTACCTGGTGCGCGGCCTGGTGCGCAGCGTGCTCGTCCTCGCCCCGCCCGCGCTGGTCAGTCAGTGGCGCGAGGAGCTGGCCGTCAAGTTCGACGTCGACTTCGTGACCCACGAGGACGCGGCCTTCCGCGCGCTCGGGACCGGGGCCTGGGAGCGCTGCGACCGCGTGATCGCCTCGCTCCATACCGCCCGGCAGCCGGCCCACAGCGCCGTGATCCACCGGCAGGTCTACGACCTCGTCATCGTCGACGAGGCGCACCACCTCAAGAACCGCGGCACGCTGAGCTGGAAGTTCGTGAACGGGCTGAAGAGCAAGTACCTGTTGCTCCTGACCGCCACGCCGGCGCAGAACGACCTGGACGAGCTCTTCAACCTCATCACGCTCTTGAGCCCGGGCCAGCTCAAGACGCCGGCGGCCTTCCGCCGCGAGTTCGTGGAGCGGGGTGATCCCCGCCGGCCCAAGAACCGGATCAAGCTGCGCGAGCTGCTCATGGACGTCATGGTGCGCAACACGCGCAGCCAGGTGCAGGTCGCCCTGCCGCCGCGCCGCGCCGTCACGGTCCGCATGACCCAGACCCCGGCCGAGCAAGCCCTCTACGAGGCCATGACGCGGTTCGTGCGGGAGCAGTATCGCGGCGGCGGCAGCCCGCGGCTCCTCGCCCGCACCCTTCAGGCGGAGGCGGGAAGCAGCGCCGCCGCGCTGCGCGCCACGCTCGAGGCGATGCGCCTGCGTGAGACGCGCCGGGGCCCGGCGCTCGATACGCTGTGCGACCTGGCCGGCGCCGTCTCCTCGCCCGCCAAGGCGGACGCCCTGCTCAAGATCGTGCGCGAGTGTCCGGAGAAGGTGCTGGTGTTCACGCAGTACCGCGAGACGCAGCGCCTGCTGCTCGAGCTGCTCGAACAAGGCGGCGTCGCGAGCGCCCGGTTCAGTGGCGAGCTCAGCGCTGCCGAGAAGGACCAGCAGGTCGCCGCTTTCGCCCGCGACCGCAAGGTGCTGGTCTCGACCGACGTCGGCAGCGAGGGGCGAAACCTCCAGTTCTGTCACACCATCCTCAACTACGACCTGCCGTGGAACCCGATGAAGATCGAGCAGCGGGTCGGCCGCGTGCACCGCATCGGCCAGAGCGAGCCGGTGCGAATCTTCAACCTGGCCGCCCGCGACACCGTCGAGGACTACATCCTCGAGGTGCTGGACGAGAAGATCAACATGTTCGAGCTGGTGGTCGGAGAGGTCGGCGAGATCCTCGGCAGCCTCGAAGACGAGCGGGAGTTCGAGGACATCGTCCTCGACCTGTGGGCCGCGGCCGAGTCGGCCGAGTCGGCCCGTGCATCGTTCCACCGTCTCGGCGAGGCGCTGGTGGAGGCGCGGGGGAGATACACCGCCGCCCGGGCCTACGACGACGAGCTGTTCGGCCAGGACTTCGTGCCGGAGAGGTGACCCTCACGTGCAGGTGGCGGAGTTCATCGTAGACTGCATCGAGCGCGCCGGCGGAGCCGCCGAGCCGCGCGGATCGGACCGGATCGACGCGCTGCTTCCCGCCGCACTCGATCCCGGGGGTCGCGAGCGCGAGGTGGTGCTGGCGCTCGACCCGGTGGCGCTCGGCCAGGAATCGTCGGCGGAGCTGGCGACGATCGGGAGCCCCCTGCTGGATGCGCTGATCGCCCATGCCGCCGCCCGCGGCACCACCTCGGTCGCTCACCTCACGCCCGAACGGCTGCGGAAGAAGAACCTGCGCGAGGAGGTGGAGCGCACCCTGCTCTTCTCCAACGGTCGTGTCCGCTACGAGGGGAGCGACCCGGACGTGCTGTGTTCGTATTCGGTGCAGTTCAACTTCAAGGTCTCGTTCCTTTCCGACGAGCGCCGCGAGCGGTGCTACGTGATCCCGGTGAACCTGTGGTCGAACCAGGTCAACCTGGCGCTGGTCGAGCATCTCGCGGCGGCGGCGACCGCCGAGCGGCCGGCGAGGTTTCCGGACGCTTCCTCGGTCCCGGTGTCCGCCGCCTACGCCACCGCACAGCTTGCCCTGCGGCGGCGGGTGGGCGAGGAGGTCGCGCGACACCAGGACCGCATCCGGAAGCGGTTCAGCGTGGAATATCTCCGAATCTCGGACTACTACGCACAGGTCACCCGGGAGCTTGAGAGCCGGCGCCGTGACGGTGACCAGGGCCGGACGCGCGCTCTGGAAGGGAAACTCGAGGCGGCGCGGGCCGAGCGCGAACGCAAGCTGCGCGAGCTGGGCGAGAAGTATCGCCTGCGCCTGCACGCCCGGCTGACCAGCGCACGGCTGCTGGCTCAGCCCAAGACGTTTTTCCGGCTCCTGATCGACCGCGGAGCGACCACCCGCACGCTGACGCTGGCGTACGATTCGTTGCTCGGGCGCCTGGAGCCGCCGGTCTGCGAGGCATGCCACGCGGAGATGACGCGGGTGCACGTGTCGGCTGAGGCGAGGTTGCTGTGTGCGGGGTGCGGGGCGAAGTAGAGCGAGCTTTCCCCTGATCGCGTGGACGGTGTCGTAGCCCGTCGGCGCGGCGCCGACTCGATCGCCTTCCGGCGCCGAACCCGTCCAGCGGGGAAGCTGTCCGCCCCCGGGACGGTACGACACCTCATGGGACGGGCGCGACGAGGGCGGGTGCGGCGTCCCTGACGGCCTGTCATCCAACGGTCCGCTGCGCCCGGTGGTGGCCGCGGTGGTCGGGCGATTCCTCGACTGCGGGCTGGTGGAGCACGGCTTCGCCCGCGTGCGCTGCGTCACCTGCCGGGCCGAGTTCCTGGTGGTGTTTCGCTGCAAGGGGCGCCACTTCTGCCCCTCGTGTCACGCGCGGCGGTTGGCCGAGTGGAGCCTGTGGCTCGATGAGCATTTGCTCGCACCGGTGCCGCACCGGCAAGTGGTGCTGACGCTTCCCAAGCGGCTGCGGGCCTACTTCATCCATGACCGACGGCGGCTGGGACTCCTGAGCCGGGTTGCCTCCCGCACCCTGCGCGACTACGTCCAGGCCGCCCTCGGCGAGTACCACGCGGTGCCCGGCGTGATCGCCTGCGTGCAGACCTTCGGCTCGCTCGCCCACCGGCATCCGCACCTCCACGTGCTGATGACCGACGGCGCGTTTCGCCGCGACGGCACCTTCGTCCCGCTGCCGCCGCACGACCCGGCGGTGCTCGTGGAGTCCTGGCGACGCGCGGTGCTCGCGGAGTTCGTGCGCCGGGGCTGACTGGAGGAGGACGCCGCCGCCGGCATGCTGGCCTGGCCGCACTCGGGGTGCGGGGCCTACGTCGGACCCCGTATCGAGGAGCGCGAGGGCCTGCTGCGGGTGGCGCGCTACTCGGCCCGCGCCGGTGGCCGAGTCGCGGCTGCGTTACGACGCCGCGCGCGCCGAGGCCGAGCTGGTCTCGGACCGCAGCGACGGCCCCCACGCCGGTGTCCATCGGTTCTCGGTCCTCGAGTTCATCGCGCGCTGGGTGGATCACGTGCCGGAGCGCTACGAGGTGCGGGTGCGCTACTGCGGCGCCTACGCCACCCGGCGGCGAGTGTGGTGGCACCGGCGCGGCGTGACGCTGGCGCGCGCGCGCGACGAGCCGACCGGCGTCGTCGAGCGCGAGGACACCTGGCCTGCGCTGCGGGCGCGAAGGCGCCGGTGGGCCGAGCTGCTGCGGATGGTGTTCCGGGAGGACGTCGAGCTGTGCCCCCGCTGCGGCGGCGCGGCGCGCATCATCGGCTTCGTCACTCAGCCGACGGTGGTGGGGCGCCTGCTCGCCCATCTCGCGCAGCGCGGGGTCGACGCTCGCGCCGGACCGTGGACCGGGGCCGCGGCCGCCCCGGGCTGACGCGCGCGGGGCGCGTGCGAGTGGGTGGGCAGGGCGGAGGAGCCTCCGAGAATGAGCGGGCACGTGAGCCTTCGCGTGCCCGCGGTGGGGTGAGTGCGTGTCGGGAGCTCGAAGGATGCGGGCGAAGGCGGCTCCGGCGGCTCGCCGGCGGCGGCCGGGCGGCCGGGGCTCAGGCGGGCGAATTCGTCCTGGAGCGGGGCGTCAGGACAGGCGTAGACTCGGGGTCGCGCGTATGCAAGTTCTTATGCTGCGGTCGCGTTCTTCTGCCAGGTGACGCTCGGCACGAGCCTGGGGCCGTTCATGTACACGTGGGGCATGGTCCCCTCGCGCATCACGCTCGCGGTGCAGTACGGCGAGGAGTCGATCGCCGGCCCCGGGCTCACCCTCCTCACCTCATGTTCCTCCACGGCGGCTGGCTCCACCTGGCTGGGAACATGTGGTACCTGTGGATCTTCGGCGACAACATCGAGGACCGGCTGGGGCGCGGGCGCTTCCTCCTCTTCTACCTCGCCTCGGGGCTCGTCGCCGCCCTCCTCCACTACGCGCTGAACCCCGCCTCCCGGGTGCCGACCGTGGGGGCGAGCGGGGCGATCGCCGGCGTGCTGGGGGCCTACCTCGTCGCCTTTCCGCGCGCTCGCGTCATCACGCTGGTGCCGCTGTTCCCGTTCTTCCAGGTCATGGCGCTGCCAGCCGTGGTGGTGCTGGGCCTGTGGTTCGTCATCAGTTCTTCAGCGGCTTCCTGTCGCTGGGCTTCGGCAGCGGGGGAGGCGTGGCGTGGTGGGCTCACATCGGTGGATTCGTGTTCGGGCTCATCGGCATGCGGCTCCTGGGCAGCGGGCAGCGGCGACTTTCCGAGGCCCGGGAGGAGTAGCCGGGCGGTTGCTGGCGCCTCGCTGCCAGACTTCCCACGCTGGCGCGGCCGCGCAGGCGGCCGGCGCGAGCGTGCGTCGGAACGCCACCTTGCCCCTTCCGCGAGGGCGCCGGATAATGCCCGCGTGAACGCTCCTGAAATCGAGCACCTGGCCGACCGTTTGAGACCAGCGCTCCAGGCGCGCCTCGAGCTCCTGGACGCGTACTTGTTCGGCTCGCGCGCGCGCGGTGACGCGACCCAGGAGAGCGACATTGATGTTGCGGTCTTCGTGGACCGGGGCCGTGTGCCTCCATCCGCGTTCGGGTACGCGGCGACGCTGACCTCCGACCTGATGGCGGCCCTGCACGAGAGCCGGATCGATGTCGTGGTGCTCAACGACGCCCCACCGCTGCTCTACCACCGCGTGCTGCGCGACGGGATCCGCCTGCTCGCCCGTAGCCCGGAGGCGACGACCACGAGAGAAGGCCGGGCGCTCTCTCGTTACTGTGACTACCTGCCGCAGCTGAAGAAGATCGATTCGGCACATGCGGCGCGTGTCGCGCGCGGCTTCACCGGGCGATGACGCCGGGCCGGCTGGACGCCGCCGTCGTTCGCCGACATCTGCTCGCGATCGACGAAGCGCTCCAGACGCTGCGCCTCCACCAGGGAAAACCGATAGAGACCCTCGCCTCCGACCGCGAGGAACGGTGGGTGGTCGAGCGCGGACTCCAACTCTGCACCCAGAATGCTCTCGACGTCGCGACCCATCTCGCGGCCGGGGCCGGTCGGGACGTTCCCGACTACGGCACAGCCATCGACCGAATGGGCGAGCTTGGCGTTCTCCCGCGGGAGTTTGTCGCGCGATTCCGTCCGATCGCAGGGTTCCGGAACGTCATCGTGCACGGCTACCTCGACGTGGACCTCGGTACGGTCCACCGGCTCCTGAACGAGCGTCTGGATGACTTTGCGGAGTTCGTGCGCCACGCCGATCGCTACCTGGCCTCCCACGCGGATTCGTAGGCAAGTGGGCGCCCGGGCGCCGAGGTCGGCCGATCGGGGCTCCGATTCCAGACCTCCTGACATAGGCGGACAGGAACCCGCGCCGTCATTGGGCCCGATCGATCGAGGGGTGCGAACCCAAACCTGTCCGCTTTTCTGAGCCATCCCCGGCTGCCAAGCTCCCGCCATGGCGGGAGAACAAGAGCAGCGCGACCTTTCATTGCTCGGGCGGCTGGAGCCGCCGGTGTGCGAGGCCTGCCACGCGGAGACCACGCGGGTGCACGTGTCGGCCTGAGGCGAGGTTGCTGTGTGCGGGGTGCGGGGCGAAGTAGAGCGGCATAGCCCTGATTTCGTGGACGGTCCGGGCGCATTACCGTGAAGGTGATCAACCACCTGGGCGACGAGGTGATGAAGGTGTTCCGTGTGGATGAGCCCGGGAAGCTCAAGCCGGGCTTGCCCGTACCCAGACCGGGTTCTATCGTGCCCACCGTGGGTACGAAGCGCGCCATACATCAGAAGAAGCTACCGAAGGCCCCCGCTCAGGGCCTGGCCGACGCCCTGTTCGCCAAGGTCCAGCAACGCGTGCTGGCCGTGCTCTTCGGCAATCCCGGCCGGAGCTTCTACGCGAACGAGATCATCGGCCTGGCGCGCTCCGGCAGCGGCGCGGTGCAGCGTGAACTTGCCCGGCTCGAGGCCTCCGGCCTCGTTACCGCCACCCGCGTCGGAAAGCAGAAGCACTACCAGGCCAATGCGCGGTCGCCGGTGTTCGAGGAGCTGCGGGCGCTGGCGCTCAAGACATTCGCGTTGGCCGACGTGCTTCGTGCGGCGCTGGCGCCGGTTTCGTCAGGGATCCGCGCGGCGTTCGTCTACGGGTCCATCGCGAAAGGCCAGGACACCGCCGCGAGCGACATCGATCTGATGGTCATCGCCGACAGCCTGACCTATGCCGATTTATTCGCTGCTCTGGAGGAAGCGTCCGTAAGGCTCGGCCGCAAGGTCGCTCCCACGATCTATTCGTCCCAGGAGTTGGCCCAACGTGTGAAGCAGGACAATGCCTTCGTGACGCGAGTGCTGGCGCAACCCAGGCTGTGGCTGATCGGCGACGATCGTGACCTCGCCGCTTGAGAACCTCTGCGGGCCGGACAAGTCCCTGAGCAAGGAGGCGCCGGACGCGACGGAGTTCGCCGGACTCAAGCAGTCCGGTCTCAGGCGACTTGCCGACGCGGAGAAGGAGGCGAACGCCCCGGAGAGTCGGTTCGACCTCGCTTGAACGCCGCCCATGCGCTACGCCTCGCGGCGCTGCGACGCTCGGGGTACCGCGCTCGAAACCGATACATCGTGTTCCAGGTGCTTCCGCACGCGCTCGGTCTCGGCCCCGAGGTGTGACGGGTCTTGGCCCAGGCCGCACACGACCACCCGGAGGACCAGGCCGATGGCTCATCGCAGACGGACGCACGCGGTCCCGATCGGGCCCGTCACCGCGACGTTCGTCTCGGGCGTACACCGCGTCGCGGCGGACGTGGACGGCGTGCCGATCTGGTTCGAGACGCGCGACACGCCCCTGACCGCCGCGCCCGAGGCGTTCGGCTCGGCGTTCCTGCTGCCCGCGCTCCATCAGGGCGTGCGCCTCGCCCTGGCGGACCCGGTGGATCCCGCGTGGCTCGCCAACGTCGGCGAGCTGATGAGGATCGCGCGGCGCTGGTGGCGCTACCCGGTGCTGGTGCCGGAGGTCGCGGCAAGCTCCGCGGCAGCGGCACACGGGACCGCCGCCGCCAACGGTGTCGCGCTCTTCTTCAGCGGCGGGGTGGATTCGTTCTACAGCCTGCTCAAGAGCGGCGAGATGCCGGACCGGCTGGTCACGGTGCAGGGCTTCGACGTCGCTCTCGACGATCCCGCGCGCATGGCGGCGGTCGAGACCACGCTGCGCGCGGTGGCAGAAGCGCGGGGCCTGCGGGCGCTGGTCGTGCGCACCAACCTGCGATCGCACCCGCTGGTGCAGGCGATGGCCTGGGAGCGCTCGCACGGCGGCGCGCTCGCCGCGGTCGCGCACGTCCTGGGTGACGGCGTGTCCGAGGTGCTCATCTCCTCCAGCATCGCCCGCGATCGGACGAAGCCGTGGGGATCCCACTGGGAGACGGACCCGCTGTTCTCGTCGAGCCGGGTGCGCCTGCGCGAGATCGGCATGGAGCTGCGGCGGAGGCAGAAGCTCCCGCTGATCGCCGGCGAGCCACTGGTGCGCCGGCACCTGCGGGTGTGCTGGGAGAACCGCAGCCCCGCCGGCAACTGCTCGCACTGCGGCAAGTGCGTGATCACGCGGCTCCTGCTCGCCGACTGCGGGACGCTCGATGCCTTCCCGGGGTTCGAGGGGAGCGCGACCCTGGCGCGCGATCTCGACGCGCTGCAAAGCTACAGCACCAGCCTGCACACGCTCACCGATCTCGCGGCCAGCGCGCGTCTCGACCCGGAGGTGCTGCGGGCGACCCGGGCGCTGCTCGAGCGCAGCCGCCACGCACAGAACCCGCTGGTGCGCGCGCGTCGCGCGGTGCTGCGCAAGGTGCTCGAATGGACGCGCGGCGGGCGCCCATGACCGGCCGGCGCCCCTCGCTCACGGTCGCGTCGCTCATCGCCCTCGCCCTGGGTTTCGGTGGCGGGCTCGCCGCCCACGCCGTGCACGGCGCGTGGCCGCTCGCCGCGGCCACGGTGCTCGCGCCGGTCGGCGCCCTGTGGACCAACGCCCTGCGGATGACGGTGGTCCCGCTGGTGCTCGCCAACCTGGTGCTCGGCGTGGCCGGTGGCGGCGATGGCCGCGCGGTCGGGCGGGTGGGCGGACTCTCGGTCGTGGTGTTCGTGCTGCTGCTGGCGGCGGCCGGGGTCCTCACCGCGCTCGCGGTGCCGGCGGTCCTCGCGGTCCTTCCGCACGGGGCGACGAGTCTCGGGCCCGCGGGGGCGGCCGGCGCCGCGCCATCCGGGGCGGGCGCGCCGCCGTCGTTCGCCGACTGGCTGGTGGGGCTGGTGCCGGTCAATCCCTTCCGCGCGGCGGCGGACGGCGACATCCTGGCGCTCATCGCCTTCACGCTGCCCTTCGCGCTCGCGCTGACTCGCATCCGGCGGAGCTGCGGCGTCCGCTGATCGAAGGCGTGCGGGCCGTGGCGCAGGCCATGAGCGTGCTGCTGCGCTGGATCCTGTGGCTCATGCCGCCCGGGATTTTCTGCCTCACCTACGTGCTCGCGGTGCGCGCGGGCCCCGCGAGCGCGGGCGCCGTCGGGATCTTCGTCACGCTCGACAGCGCGCTCCTCGTCGGCTTCACGCTGCTGCTCTACCCGCTGGTGATGGCGGTGGGCCGCGTGCCGATGCGGCGCTTTGCCCGGGCCGTGGCGCCGGCCCAGACGGTGGCTGCCAGCACGCGCTCGTCGCTGGCTTCGCTGCCGGCGCTGGTGCGCGGGGCCGAGCGGCAGCTCGGGCTCCCCGCGGCGGTGACCGGGCTGGTGCTGCCGCTGTCGGTCGCCACCTTCAAGATGAATCGCACCATCTCGAGCACGGCGAAGCTGCTGTTCCTCGCCCACGTCTACGGTGTCCCGCTCGCTCCCGTGCAGGTCGCGACCTTCGTGGCCACCGTGCTGCTGCTGAGCTTCAGCACGCCCGGCATCCCGAGCGTCGGGTCGGTCCAGACGCTGCCGGTCTACCTTTCGTTCGGCATCCCGGTCGAGGGCGTGCTCATCCTCGGCGCGGTGGACGCCATCCCCGACGTGTTCAAGACGGTCCTCAACGTCACCGCCGACATGGGGGCGACGGCCTTGGTCGCGCGCATGGCGGGGATCAAGGCCGCGCCGGCCGGGCCCGCGGATGCCGGGGCAGCCGGAGCGGACGGCTGACCGGCGGCGGAGAACGCCGCGGGCACGCGGTCCCGGGCGGACTGCCCGTTCAGCCGCCCGCCGCCCCCGCCCGGGCGAGCGCGCGCTCCAGCGCGTCGGTCTCGCTCTCGCTCCACTCGACCAGCGGCGAGGCGTGGGTCCACGCTTCGTGGAACCCGCGCACCTTGCCGTAGCTGTTGTCGAGCACGACGTGCGGGATGCCGAGCAGCAGGCAGAGGATGTGCGCGTGCAGGCGGTTCGTGACCACCACCCGGCCCGCGCTGAGGATGCGGCCGCCCCGGTCCATGCGCTCGCGCGCGAGCGGCCCGTAGGTCCACGAGAGCGGCTTCTGCAGCAGCCCGTGAAGCCCCGGCATGCGGCGGAGCAGCCGGCCGAGCCACTCGTTGGATTTCAGCATCCCCGTGTCGTCGTCGCGCAGCCAGTCCACGCGCAGCACGCCGGGCGGCGGGTCCACGCGCGGAGTCGCGGGTGCTTCCTTGTCGGTCCGTGCAAGCCACACGACCGGATGCGACGGCGCGATCGGCCGCGGCTGGGGCCCGAGCGCGAAGGCCATGTCCGGGCACAGGAAGCTCCGCGCCTGGAACCGTTCTCGGGCGAGCGCGAGACTCGGCGCATCGCGCAGCAGCAGCTTGACGTCGGAGTGCCGGTCGAAGACGCGGCGCGCTCTCTCCAGCGCCTCGTGGGACTCGAAGTGCATGGTCTGCGGGAGCTGGATGATGCGGTTGCGGGGGAACTCCCCGACCACCGCCTCGCGCAGCTCCTGGTGCGGCGGGTAGAGGTCGCCGAAGTTGCCCCCGCCGCTCAGCAGGATGGTGCCGTCGCCGATGCGGCGGGCGAGGCCGGCGGGCGAGTAGCTGCGGTGGCTGCACGTGTAGCACGGGCGGATCCCGCGCCGCGCGAGGAAGGCCCGGGCGCCGAGCCAGATCACGCTGTCGCCGACGTTCGGCACCTGCGGGAAGTCGAGCAGCGCGACCGGCCGGTCCACGGGCACCAGGGGGACGAGCACGTCCTCGATGGCGTGAGCGAGGGCGGCGAGCACCGCCGCGTGCCGATCCTGCGCCGCGTCGTCGGGATTCGCCCGCGCCTGCGCAGCACCGGGCGCCGCACCACCTGATCTCGCGGGCGCGGGCGGAGCGCCGGGCGCCGGCGCGCAGTCAGGACTTGCCGGCGCACGCGGAGCGCCCGCCGCCGCGCCAAACCTGGCTGCGCCCGCCGGCCGGTCAGGCACGCGGCTTCTCCCCGGTGCCGCGGGGCGCGACGCGCATCGCGCAGTTGAGCTGCACCGGGCCCCAGAAGCCCTGCCCGCCGTCCACGTGCACCAGGGTGGCCGGGCCGCTGCGGCCGTCGCGGTCGCGGCGCCACGGACCGCTGGTCGTCTCGACCGCGTAGATGCCGGGCGGGACGTTCATCTGCAGCTCGACCGCGAGTTCGAACGGGCCCGCGGGCAGATCGAGCCGGTGCGACAGCGTGCCGGTCGCGAAGACCACCTCGCCGGTCTGCAGCGAGCGCACGCGCACGCCGACGATGTGCCGGAGCCCCTCGCGCGCGGGCGGCGCCTCGCCCGAGACGACGACCTCGATGCGGCCCCCTGAGGGCACCGGCTGCGCGGCGGCGAGCGCGATCGCGTCGAGGCGCAGTCCGTCCGCCGGCTCCTCGGTGGCGGCCGGCGCGGACTGCTGGCGCGCGTAGGCGCCGATGCACTCGGCGGGGGCGCCCTGGCAGGCGACGCGGCCCTGGACCAGCAGGATCGCGCTGTTGCACAGCGAGGCGATGCGCTCGAGCTGGTGCGACACGATCACCGCCGGCACGCCGCGGCTCACCATCTCCTTCATGCGGTCGAACGCCTTGCGCTGGAACGCCGCGTCGCCCACCGCGAGCACCTCGTCAATGATGAGCACGTCGGTCTCGAGGTGAGCCGCCACCGAGAACCCCAGGCGCGCGTGCATGCCGCTCGAGAAGCGCTTGACCGGCGTGTCGATGAAGTCGCCGAGCCCCGAGAACTCGACGATCTCGTCGAACCTCCGCGCGATCTCGGCGCGCCTCATGCCCATGATCGAGCCCTGCAGGAAGATGTTCTCGCGCCCGGTGAGGTCGGGGTGCAGGCTGCCGCCGATCTCGATGAGCGAGCCGACGCGCCCGCGCAGCAGCGCGCGGCCGTGCGTGGGGCGCAGCAGACGGATCAGGATCTTGAGGACGGTGGACTTGCCCGCGCCGTTGGGCCCGATGATCCCCAGCGCCTCGCCGGGCTCGACCACGAAGGAGACGTCCTGCAGCGCCCAGAACTCCTGCCGCCCGAGGTCGCCTTCCGGCTGCCGGCGCAGCAGCGCGCGGCCCAGCGCCGGGATCAGGTCGCGCAGGCTGTCGTGCCGCTCGCCGCGCCGGAACTTCTTCCAGACACCCTCGAAGCGGATCAGTCCGTCGCCCATCAGATGCTCTCGGCGAAACGGAACTCGGCGCGGTGGAACGCCAGCCAGCTCACGGCCAGCAGCACCACCGAGACCGCGGCCGCCCACGCGAAAGGGCCCGCCGCGGGCAGCGTGCCGTGCAGCAGGATGGCGCGGTAGGCCTCGATGATGGGCGTCATCGGGTTCAGGGCGAGCAGCTCGCCGAGCCGCCCGCCGATGCGTTCCACCGGGTAGACGACGGAGGTCGCGAACATCCACAGCGTGATCAGGATCTCGAGCAGGTACTTGACGTCACGGAAGAACAGGTTGCCCATCGCCAGCAGCAGCGTGACGCCCGCGGTGAAGAGGATCTGCACCAGCACCACGACCGGGAGCAGCAGCACGGTCCAGTGGACGGCGACGCCGTACCAGGCCATGAGCCCCGCCAGCACCAGGGCGCCCACGGCGAAGTCCACGAGCGACACCAGCACGACCGAGAAGGGCAGGATCTCGCGCGGGAAGTAGACCTTGGTGACGAGCGTGCTGTTCGCGGTCAGCGAGCCCACCGCGAACCGCAGGGACGAGGCGAAGAAGTTCCACGGCAGCAGGCCGGCGTAGGCGTAGATCGGGTAGGGCACGTCGGTCTCGAGCTTCACCACGCGCGTGAAGATGAGCGAGAAGACGATCATGTAGGTCACGGGCATGAGGATGGACCAGCCGAATCCCATGATGGTCTGCTTGTAGCGCAGCAGCAGGTCGCGCCGCGTCATGGTGAGGAGCAGCTCGCGGTACTGGACGAGCTCCTGGAACATCTCGCGGAGATCATCGCGGAGCGCGACGATGGCGGGGGGTCGGGGCGGGTCCTGGCGCAGCGGCGGCGGAATCGTCACGAACCGGTTCCTCGGGTCATGTGGGAGCGCCACCCTACTCCAGCGTGCGCGCGGGCCGCAATCGCGCGCGCCGCCGGCCGCCGGGAGTGCCCGGTCGCGGGGGAGTGCCCTGTCGCATTCCTTCCCCCGCGGCGGCTGCTTTCCTCGGCAAGCTCTTTTCGCTGCTTCGCAGCGAAAAGCCTTGCCTCGCGCCGCCGGCCGCGAGTGCCGGTTGCGAAGGAGCGCCCGGTTGCGCTCGTTCCCGCGCAGCGGCGTGGCGTGACTAGCGGTGTGAGTTCCCCTTCAGCTCGCGGTCCAGGAACGCCACGACCCTGCGGTAGGCGTCGAACAGGTTCTCGAGCTTCGCGAAGCCGTGGCCCTCGTCCGGGTAGAGCAGGAACTCGCAGGTGCGGCCCTGCTGCTTGAGCGCATCCACCACCTGCTGGCTCTCCTCGGGCGGGCAGCGCGGGTCGTTCTTCCCGGCCACCAGCAGGAGCGGCGCGCGCACGCGGTCGAGGAAGAAGATGGGCGAGCGGTCGCGGTAGAGCGCCTCGTTCTTCTTCGGGTCACCCATGGTGGCGAGGTCGTACTGGCGCAGCAGCGGGTCCTCCTTCTCGACCTCGGTGAACCAGTTGACGAAGGGGAAGAGCGCCGCGCCCGCGGCCCACGTCTCCGGCGACCTGGTGAGCGCGCACATGGTGAGATAGCCGCCGTAGGAGCCGCCGCCCACCGCGATCCGCTTCGGGTCCACGAAGCCGGTGCGCTTCAGGAGCTCTGCGCCCGCCACCACGTCGGCGAGGTCGCCGCCGCCCATGTCGAAGCGGTTGGCGTCCATGAACGCCTTGCCGTAGCCGGTCGAGCCGCGGTAGTTGGACGCGAGCACGGCGTAGCCGTGGTTGACCAGGAACTGGACCTGGCGATTGAACCCGTTCACCGACTGCGCCGTGGGCCCGCCGTGGACCCACACGACCGCCGGGTTCGCGCCGTCCTTCTTCAGGTTCCACGGCAGGTAGAGGAACGCGGAGATCTGCATCCCGTCCCGCGAGGGATAGCGCACCAGGTGCGGCTCCACCATGTCGGCGGGGTTCACGCCGGCGACGAACGCGTGCGTGACGGGCTTCGCGGTTGCGGCGTCGAGGTCGTAGACCAGGAGATCGCCCGGCGAATCGGCGGCGCTGCGCCGCACCAGCACGCGCGTGCCGTCGGGCGAGTAGCACGAGGGCCGGCCGGCGAGCGTGTTGAACCCGCTCCCCACCGGCAGCGGCGTGCGCCGGCGCGTCGAGGGGTTGAACGCCCACAGCTCGCCGTTGCCGTCCACGTTGGCCTCGTAGACGAGCCAGCGCCCGTCGGGGCTGAAGTCTCCGGCCTGCATCTCCCAGCGCTCTTCGGTCACCCAGGTCACGCGCGGGGGCGCGTTGGGACGCTCGAGCGCGGTCTCGAGGTCGAGCAGTGCCACGTTGGGGAAGCCGTTCTTCGCGTCGCTGGTCAGCAGCAGCCACGCGCCGGTGGGGGAGACGCCGGCCGGGGCCCAGCTCTGCTCGCCCTGATGCGGGGTGACGTTGCGCACGGCGCCGCTCGAGAGGTCCACCAGCACCGCGTCCCCGTCCTTGCCGCTCGCGTGCGTGCGCGATGCGAGCAGCCACCTTCCGCCAGGCACGAACGCCACCGGGGAGAGCGACCAGTCGGCGGGCGTGCCCGTCGTGAGCGGGCGCCGCGTGCGCGTGGCGACGTCGAACAACTCGATCTCGTGGTTCGGCGCGGTCTCGGGCTTGACCGCGAACGCGATGGTCTTCGAGTCGGGCGACCACAGCGGGTGCTCCTCGGAGACCTGCGGCGTGTTCGTGAGGTTCACGGCCGCGCCGTTCGCCGGGTCGAGCAGGAACAGGTCCCACTGCTCGTCGGCGTCGTGATCGCTCTGGAACGCGATCCACCGCCCATCCGGCGACCACGCGGGCGCGGCCTGACGCTGCTCGCTCACCGTGAGCTGAACCGGCCAGCCGCCCTGAGCGGGGACCAGCCACAGGTTGTTCCGGCCCGATATGTTGGTGACCACGACCAGCCGCTCGCCGTCGGGCGCCCACGCGGCCTCGCCGATGGCGCGGGTAGCGAACAACTGCTCGATGCCGTAGCGCTGGACCTCGGGGCGGACCCTGCTCTCGAGTGACTCGGGGGGTGTAGCGATGGGGAGGTTCAGGGTCATGGCGATGATCCAGGCCGCGGCGGGCATGAGGGGCCTCGCTGATGCGAAGGTGAGGTAGCGACCGCGACTTCTTAGCACGCCGCGCGGCGCGGAGCCAATGCGAACTACGGGCGACCCGGCGCGGATCGGAGAGAGACCGCAACGATTCTGCTTGACAAGCTCGCGAGAGCGCTTGCCGAGGTCTCGCCATCGCTCGGTGCAACCGCTCGCCAGCCTGCGCCGGATGCGCGCTGCCCGCCCCGACGGGTTCGGGACCAGAAAGATCTCGTGGCGCCCCGTTTCAGTGCGCGAGCGGGGCTGCCAGAGCGCCGGAATCCGGCGTGCTATGAACGAGAGCGTCGCCCCCGGCGTCCCGCCCCCGCGGAGTCACGCCCGTGAGCCGCTACTCCCTGTCTCATCTCCCCGACCCGGTCCTGCTGCGTGAGCTGGCGACGCTGGTCGCCCGGGACCGCGCCACCACCGCCGCGCTGCTCGCCCGCTTGGCCGAAGTGGATGCGCGGCGGCTCTACGCCCCGGCCGGCCACCCCTCCATGTTCTCCTACTGCGTGCACGAGCTGCGCCTCTCCGAAGATGCCGCCTACAAGCGCATCCAGGCGGCGCGGCTGGCGCGGCGGTTCCCGGTCCTCTTCGAGGTTCCCGGTCCTCTTCGAGGCCCTGGCGGACGGCCGGCTGCATCTGAGCGCGGTGGGCCTGCTGGCCCCGTACCTGACTCCCGGGAACGCCGATGAGCTGCTGGCGGCGGCCGCGCACCGGACCAGGTCCGAGATCGAGGAGCTGCTCGCCCGGCGCTTCCCGCGCCCGGAAGAGCTGGGACTGATGCAGCTCCTGCCGGCTTCACCAGCCGGGGCGGACCAGCAACTTGCCCCGGGGCAAGTCGGGGAGCATCCCGGGGGACCTGCATGCCAACTTGCCCCGGGGCAAGTTGGGGTCTCGGCTACCGGGCAACCGTCCCCGCCAGTGGCGCAACCCGCCCCGTTCCCAAGGCTGGCGCCGGTGGCGCCCGAGCGGTTCCTGCTGCAGCTCACCATCGGCCAGGCCACGCACGACAAGCTGCGCTATGCCCCGCGCGAGTGCCAACCCGCGCCACATCCCCGCCCAGGTCAAGCGCGCGGTGTGGGAGCGCGATGGCGGACGATGCACGTTCGTCAGCGAGGGAGGGTACCGCTGCCCGGCGCGCACGCTGCTGGAGTTCGACCACGTCGAGGAGGTGGCGCGCGGGGGCCGCGCGAGCGTGGCGGGGATCCGGCTGCGCTGCCGGGCGCATAACCAGTACGCCGCCGAGTGCACCTTCGGGGCCGCCTTCATGAGCCACAAGCGCGCGGCGGCTCGAGAAGAGGCGGCGGCACGCGCATGCGCGGAGGAGGTGCGCACGCGGGCCGCGGCGGAGGCGGCGCGCGCCCGTGCAGCCGCCGCGGAGGTGATCCCGTGGCTGCGAGGGCTCGGGTTCCGCGCCGACGAGGCGCGTCGTGCCGCCGCACGGTGCGAGTCCGTTCCCGACGCCTCGTTGGAGGAGCGGGTGCGCGTCGCGCTGTCGTGCTTCGCGAAAGCTCCCCAGGGCCGAGCCGCGCGGAGTCTTCCGGCGCCGACGTCAGCAGCCTGAGCGGACCGCGGGAGGGCGTGGCGGCCGGTGCGGGCGACGCCACGGAGAGCAGGCGCGCGCGCTGCTGCCAGCCTCGCCCGCACGATTCGCGGAAGAGCCAGGAGAAAGCTGGGCCGGCCGGCACGGGCGCCTCCTTTCCCGGAAGAGCCGGGACGAAGCTGCGCCGGCCGGCACCAGCGCCGCCTTCTTCCCATCCCGGCGGTTTGTTGAGAAGCCGCCTCGTGGCGGAGCCAACCAGCTCCACCGGCCGTCGGCCTGCCCGGCAGGGAAGACGGTTGCGCCCCCGCGCGTATGGGCTTGACGCGGCCCGCCCCGGCCCGGACCATGCGCGCCCATGAGACCGCGCCCCGCGCTCTCGCTCTCCGATCTCGCCGTGCCGCTCGCGTTCGCTGCGCTCAAGCTCGTGCTCGAGGCGCTCGCGGTCCGGAACTACGGCTGGTTCCGCGACGAGCTCTACTACATCGCGTGCAGCAGGCACCTGGCGTGGGGCTACGTGGACCACCCGCCGCTCTCGATCGCGCTGCTGGCCGCGAGCCGCGCGCTGCTCGGCGATTCGCTGGTGGCGCTCCGCACGCTGCCCGCGCTCGCCGGCGCCGCCGGCGTCGTGGTCATCGGCCTGCTGGCGCGCGCCCTGGGCGGCGGGCGCCTCGCGCAGGCGCTCGCCTGCCTGTGCGCCGTGCTGGCGCCGGTGTATCTGCTGCTCGACCACATCTACACGATGAACGCTTTCGACCAGCTGCTCTGGACGCTCGCGGCCTGGCTGCTGGTGCGCGCGCTCGACGAGGAGCGGCCGACGCTGTGGATGGCGCTCGGCATCGTGATGGGGCTCGGGCTCCTCGACAAGATCAGCATGATGTGGTTCGGCGGGGCGCTCTTCGCGGGGCTCCTCCTCACGCCGCACCGCCGCGTGCTGCGCACGCCGTGGCCCTGGCTCGCCGGTGCGCTGGCGCTCGCGATGTTCGCGCCGCACCTGGTGTGGCAGGCGCAGCACGGCTGGCCCACGCTCGAGTTCATGCGCAACGCCACGCAGCTCAAGATGACCCGCACACCGCTTGCGGAGTTCGTGCTCCAGCAGGTGCTGGTGATGAACCCCGCGACGCTCCCGGTTTGGCTCGGCGGCCTGGTGTGGTGCCTGCGCTCGTCCCGGTGGCGGATCCTCGGGCTGATGTTCCTCGCGGTCGCGGTGCTGCTGGCGGCGAGCGGCTCGAGCCGCCCCAACTACCTCACCGTGGCCTACCCGGTGCTCCTCGCCGCGGGCGGCGTGGCGATCGAGCGGCTCACCGCCGCGCGCGGCCGGGCGTGGGCGCGCGCCGTCGTGATCGCGGCGGTGGCGCTGCTCGGTGCCCCCGTCGTCCCGATGGGCCTGCCGGTGCTCCCGGTGGAGGCGTTCATCGGCTACCAGCAGGCGCTGGGCATCCGGCAGCGATCGCAGGAACGCACCGCGGAGGGCGAGTTGCCGCAGTACTACGCCGACATGTTCGGCTGGGAGGAGATGGCCGAACGCGTGGCGCGCGTCTATCACGGCCTGCCGCCCGAGGAGCGCGCGAAGTGCGGGATCTACGCCGAGAACTACGGCGAGGCGGGAGCGATCGACTTCTTCGGCCCGCGCCACGGCCTGCCGCCCGCGCTCTCCGGACACAACAGCTACTGGCTGTGGGGCCCGCGCGGCGTGAGCGGCGAGGTGCTGATCGTGCTGGGCGGCAGCCGTGCCGACCAGGAGGCGAGCTTCCGCAGCGTGACCCTCGCCGACTCCGTGCGCTGCGGGCACTGCATGCCCTACGAGCGCGGCCTGCCGATCTGGGTGGGCCGCGGGCTCCGGATGCCGCTGCGGGAGCTGTGGCCGCGGCTCAGGATGTACACATAGGCACGGCGATACGGGCCGCGGATGGCCCCGGCCAGGCATCCATCCGGACCATCCCGCTCCCGGGGCCGCGGCTCTCTCCGCGGTGGAAACCCCCGCGCTCCGGGTGACACAATTGAAGGCAGTGGAGTCCCAGTGACCCGTGAACGGAGGTGGGCCGTGATCGCCCGTGAGCGTGTCTCCCGAATCATCGCCGTGTTCGCCCTGACCGTCCTCGTCGCCGGCTGCGGCCGGCGCGACGTGCTCCCGACCGACGTGGGCGGCGACCGCGCGCCCGGCACCGCAGCGCTGCGCGGCGAAGCTGCCGCCACGAGCGGACACCATGGCTTCTACCCGCTCGAGATCGGCAACCGCTGGCACTACGCGCGGGTCTTCACCGTGTGGATCCGGGGTGGGGCGCCCGCCGGCCCGCCGGACGCGGTCCTCATCCGCTCGACCAGGTCCGCGGAGTTGACCGGCGTCGAGAGCCTCTTCGATCGCGACTACGTGATCGAGCGCGATGCCGTGATCGAGGAGTCGCGCACCGATACCTTCGTGACCCGCCTCGCCTACCGCCAGGATCGCTCCGGGCTCTACGAGGCGGACCTGCCGCTGGCGGAGCAGCCGCTCGCCGCACGGCCGCCGGCCGAGGATCACGCCTGGCAGCGCCTCGCCGCCTCGCTCGCCGACCCGGCGTCCCGCGAGGCGTACCGCGCGGCGTGGGAGCGGCTGCAGGTGCGGCTCGACGCGGTGCGCGCCGTGCTCGAAGGCGGCGCCGGCGAGGCCGCCCGGCGCGGACCGCGTGGCGGGCCGCTCGACCACGAGATCACGCGCCTGCGCTACCCGCTCCGCCCCGGCGCGCGCTGGGTGATCCGCGACGACCCGCGCTTCGAGTCGTTCGTCGAGCGCCCCGACCTGTTGAATCTGCCCGCGGGGCGCTTCGGGGCGTGGCGCGTGCGCATCGCATCGGTGCTGTTCGGGCCGCAGGACATCGTGCGCACCTGGTACGGCCGCGCGGGGTACCTCAGGCTCGAGGCGCACCTCGAGAGCGAAGCGCGCGACCAGAACGGCCAGCCCATCGGCACGCTCGTCAGCGAGCAGACCGAGGCGCTCGACGACCTTCAGCTCGTGGGCCGCGACCGCATCGCGATGGAGCCGCTGCCGATCGGGCGGGCGCCGACCGCCGGCGCGGGCGCGGCGCGGCGATAGGAGAGGCCCGCCGCCCTGCGGGCTCCGCTGCCCTCGTGGTCTGAAGATCGTCTCTGCCGCCCGCCGATGCGCCGGCCTCCGGCAGCTCATGCCCCGGGCGGGGCGAATGCGCGGAAGCCGAAGCGGTTCACCGCCTTCGCCGCTCCGGACACGAGCTTCAGACCACGGCCATCGTATTTGGCAGCGAGCAGCTTCCGTCTGGCGCCCCTGCACCCGGGCGCTTCCCCCGGCCGCAAGCGCTTCCCGCCGGGCGCGCGCGAAGGGCCCGAAACTTCTTCCTGAGACGCACCGCTCCGGCTACCATGGGCGCCGTCGTTCAGGCGATCTCGGGTCCGCGAGATCGCGGGGCTGAAGGCCAGGTTCCAGCCGCGACCTGTCTCGCCTCTTGGGACGCAGTCCGTCCCTCCCGGGCCTCCGAATCGCAGCTTGCGCGGCTCCCGAAGAGGAGGCCCCCCACAGGCGCAATCCCCACCCCGCTCGCGCCCGCCAGCCGACAGAGCAGTCCACTGAGCGGGCGAATCCTCTTCTGTCGCCGGATCGCCGATCCCACGCACGGACTCGACTTCCAACCACGAGGTAGCACGAGCCATGAACAAGCGCCCCCTTCTGCTCATGACATTGGTGCTCTGCGTCTCGTCGTCGCTCGCAGCGTTCGCCGCATCCGGGCCCCGGGCCTGGGCGCCTCCCGACCAGACGCGAAGCGCGACGCCGGCGGCGGCCGCCGCCGAAACCGACGACCCCGATCTCCCGGCATTCATGCAGGGCCAGGTGGACAAGGAGTGGTACCTGCAGGCCCGCAGCGCCCATCTCGATCTGCTGCAGGGACTGCCCTACGACCTCAGCGGCGGCGTCAACCCGCGCCTCGCCGCCATCGAGCAGATGCAGCAGAAGTTGCTGGTCATGGGACCGATCACCAGCGCGGCCTGGAGCCCGCTCGGCCCGGCTCCGATCCCCAACGGACAGACCACGACGATCGCGACCGCGGTGAGCGGGCGCGTGACCGCCATCGCGATCCACCCGACCAACCCGAACACCGTCTACGTCGGGACCGCGCAGGGCGGCGTCTACCGCAGCCTCAACGGCGGCACGACCTGGACCGCGATCTTCGACAACGCCGCCTCGCTCGCCATCGGCGCGCTCGCGCTGGCGCCCTCCAACCCGACCATCCTCTACGTCGGGACGGGCGAGCCCAGCCTCTCGTGCGATTCGTACTTCGGGGTCGGGCTCTACCGCATCGACGGCGCCGACACCGCTCCGGTGCTGAACGGCCCGTTCAACCCGACGCCCACGACCGACGTCCTCGGCGCGAAGACCTTCACCGGCCGCTCGATCAGCCAGATCCTGGTGGACGCGGCGAACCCCGCGACCATCTTCGTCTCGACCTCGAGCGGCATCGGCGGCATGGGATGTGACGCCTACGGCGCCTCGCCCCCGGTGACCGCGCTGCGCGGGATCTACCGCTCCACCACCGGGACGTCGGGGAGCCCGAGTTTCCAGAAGCTGACGGTGACCACGGCGGGCAGCATCGCGCCGGACGTCTCGGGCAACCGCATCGTGAGCGACATGATCTACGATCCCACCGACGCCACGGGCAACACGATCGTGTGCTGGGTGTACGGAAACGCGGCGGCGCTCGACGGTGGCATCTACCGGACCACGAACGCGCTCGCCGCCACGCCCACGTTCTCGCAGACCTTCACCACCACGGTCTCGAGCTCGCGCGGCGCGTTCGCCGCGAACCGGGTCTCCGGTGTGACCACGATGATCGTGGGGACCGGCGAGTCGGCCGCGGGCACCGGCTGCACCAGCGGGTCGGGATGCCTGCGGCGCTCCACCGACGGCGGCCTGACCTGGTCGGCCAAGCTCGCCGGCGGCGGCGGCTACTGCGGCGGGCAGTGCTGGTACGACCTGCCGGTCGCCATCCACCCGACCAACGCCAGCATCATCCTGATCGGCGGCGCGGGCAACGGCACCTGCTCGCGCGTGTACGCGCGCTCGACGAACGCCGGCGCCAGCTTCACCGGTGCCGGAGGGGCCGACGTCGGACTGCACGCCGACGCCCACGCCATCGCCTTCGCGCCCTCGAACCCGTCCATCGTGTACGAGGGCAACGACGGCGGCATCTACAAGTCCACCGACGCGGGAGCGACCTGGGCCAGCCTCAACAACTCCGGCTTCAGCGCGACACAGTTCCAGAGCCTGGCCATCCATCCGCTCGACCGCTGGTTCACCATCGGCGGCACGCAGGACAACGGCACGCCCTGGCTGCAGAACCAGACCACCTGGTATCGCGCCGACTGGGGTGACGGCGGCTTCTCCCTGATCGATCAGAACGCGACCGACAACACCAACGTGACGATGTACCACACCTACTACAACGCCACGAGCTCGCTGGTCGGCTACGCTCGCGTGATCGGCTCCGCCAACGCCTACGACGGGAACTGGACCTTCCTGGGCAACGGGGCCAACGGCATCGGCATCAGCGACGGCGTGCTGTTCTACGCCCCGATGGCGCGGGGACCGGGCAACCCCAACACCGTCTATTACGGCACCGACCGGCTCTACCGCTCGGCCAACCAGGGCACCAACCACAGCGTGGTGAGCCAGGCCCCGATCACCTCGGGCGCCAAGCTGAGCGCGATCGGTATCTCGCCGCAGAACGACAACGTCCGCATCGTCGGCCTCAACAACGGGCAGGTGTGGATGACCCAGACCGGTTCGAGCACGCTGACCAACGTGACCAGCGCCTCGTTCCCGGTGTCGGCGACCTCCACGCGGTACGTGGCGCGCGCGATCATCGATCCGAACAACACGAACACCGCCTGGGTGAGCTTCGGCGGGTTCGGCATGCCGGCGGGGCAGCACGTGTGGAAGACCACCAACCTGGCGGGCGGCGCCACCACCTGGGCCGCGGCCGGCAGCGGCATCCCCGACGTGCCGGTGAACGCGCTGTGCATCGACCCGATGAACTCCAACGACATCTACGCCGGCACGGACATCGGTCCGTACCGCTCGACCGACGGCGGCGCGAGCTGGTCTCCGTACACCACCGGCATGCCGGTGGTCGCGGTGTTCGACATGGCGATCCAGAACTTCAACCGCACCCTGCGCTGCGCGACCCACGGCCGTGGCATGTGGGAGCGGCTGCTGGATTCCGCCACGCCGGCGCTGGTCTCGCTGGTGGGCTCCGAGGTCAGGGACGGCCACGTGCTGCTCTCGTGGTACAGCGCGTCGCAGGCCGGGCGGACCGCGAACCTCTACCGCCGCTACGTTCCCGGCGAGTGGCAGAAGCTCGCCGCCCTGTCGGTGGACGGCGCCGGCCATCTCGACTACGACGACGCCGACGTGCTGTCCTACGGGACCTACGAGTACCGCCTCGGCTTCTCGATCGGCGGGCGCGAGGAGTTCGTGGGCGCGGTGACCGTGGATGTCGGCGGCGCGAACCGGCTCGCGCTGCGCGGCGTCTATCCCAACCCGACCACCGAGGGAATGCTGGTGACCTTCACGCTGCCGAACGCCGATCCCGCGCGGATCGAGATCGTGGATGCCACCGGCCGGCGCGTGTCGTCGCGGCAGGTGGGCGCGATGGGCGTGGGACAGCACCAGCTCGACCTGCGGCGCGAGCGGTTCGCGCCCGGGATCTACTGGGTGCGGCTGGTCCAGGGCGACCGCATGTTCACGGCGAAGGCGGCCGTGGTGCGGTAGCCGCGAACCGGGGCCGCGCGAGCCCCGCGTCGCCGACGAGCTGACCGAAGCGCCCCGGGTCGAAGAAGGCCCGGGGCGCTTCGCGGTGGTGCGTCCGTCGCCGCGGGCCCGGCGCGCCGAACTTCGCGTCGCCCGCGCGTCGAGCGGGCTCGTCCGTCGCGCTGCCTCGCTCGTCGCGCCGCTTCGCCCGCCGCTCACTCCACCGGCGGGCGCCCCAGGTGGAACACAGTGCTGCGCTGGAACGCCTCGCCGAGGTCCAGGAGCAGTCCCTCGTCCCAGGGCGCGGCCACGATCTGGAAGCTCGCGGGCATGTGCTCCTTCCCGTAGCCGCACGGCAGCGCGATCGCGGGCAGGCCGCACGCGTTGCCGATGGCGCCCACGGGGTCGGAGTAGGGCAGCGCCTGGTAGAGGTCGTCCTCGATGCGCGACGCGACCGAGAGGAAGTTCGGTGTGACGATCACGTCCCAGTCCCCGAAGAAGTCCGCCATCCTCTCCTGCAGGGCCGCGCGCATGCGCCATGCCTTGACCAGGTCTGCGCCCGAGACGGCGGCGTTGATCTCGGGCTGGTGCGCGGCATAGACGTCCCTGAGGTGCAGGACGCGCCCGTCTTCGAAGAGCTTCTCGAACGCCGAGATGGCCTCGGCCGAGATGATGAGCCCGGCCAGCTCGCTCGCCGGGAAGTCCGGCAGCTTCGCCTCGACGAGGTCGAGCCCCATGGCGCGCAGCTCGGAGACGGCGCTCGCGGCGCGCATGTTCGACCAGTCGCGCTTCACGGTGCCGTGCTTTACCGGCTCGCTCGCGGCGCTCGGGTTGGCGGGGTCTGCCCCGGCGATGGCCTGGAGCACGAGCCGGCAGTCGGCGGCCGAGCGGGCGAGCGGGCCGATCTTGTCGAAGGTCCACGAGCACACCATGGCGCCCGCGCGGCTCACGCGCCCGTAGGTGGGACGCAGGCCGGTGATGCCGCAGAACGCGGCGGGGCAGAGGATCGAGCCCCAGGTCTCGGTGCCGAGCGCGAAGCCGGCGAGTCCGGCCGCCACCGCGGCGCCCGAGCCCGACGAGGAACCGCCGGTCCAGCGCGACGGGTTCCACGGGTTCCGTCCCGGGCCGCTCACCGAGGCGTCGGCGAAGCGGTAGCCGAGCCCGCCCGCCAGCTCCACCATCGCGCACTTGCCGAGCAGGACGGCGCCGGCGTCGCGCAGCTTCCTCACCACCGTGGCGTCGTGGTCGAACACCTGCTCCTTGAGCGGGCGCGCGCCCCAGGTGGTGCGGATGCCGGAGGTGGCGAGCAGGTCCTTCGCGCCGTACGGGATGCCGTGCAGCGGGCCCAGCCAGTGCCCGCGATTGAGCTCGCTCTCGACGTTGCGCGCCTGCATGAGCGCGACGTCCTCGGCGACGGTCTCGAACGCGTTGAGCCTGGGCGACAACTTCCTGATGCGGTCGAGATAGGCCCGGGTGAGCTCGACGGGGGAGAGCTGGTGCGTACGGATGCGCGCCGACAGCTCGCTGACGGGCAGGTAGAGGACATCCTCGCCGATCATGGCGTCTTCGCCTTCCGCCGCGCCCGGACCGGTCTGAACGTGAAGGCCAGGTCGCTGCCGGGCGGCAGCGCGTAGCCGCGCACCGCCTTGAGCGCGCCGGCCACGTAGCCCTTCTGCTTCTCGATCTCCGCGGCCACCGCGGCGGGCAGCGCGGGAGCTGCGGGCAGCGCCGGCTTCGCCGCGCGCGCGGGCTTCTTCCTCGCGACGGCGGCGAGCGCCGTCGCGGGAGCAGCGAGCGTCGCGGCCGAACCCGCGGCCAGCAGCCTCAGGAACTTCCTTCTCGAGCGCTTCATGACCGGACCTTCCTCTCGAGCGACCTGCCCTCGAACGCTTCCAGCCTCTTGCGGAGGTCCGCGGGCATGGGGACGCTCCGCTTCGCGTCGTAGTCGTAGCACACCTGCACCGTGTCGGCCTCGACCACCAGCCGGCGCGTGCGCTGCTCGCGGATCTCGTAGGTGAAGCCGAACGACTTGCTGCCGATCCAGTCGCAGCGGATGCCGACCTCGAGCGCCTCGCTCACCAGCGCCTCGGAGCGGAACTGGCACGCGACGCTGGCGAGGATGAACGGCACGCGCCCGTAGTCGGCGGCGCGGGAAAGGAGCTGCCAGTAGACCTGGCGCGCGACCTCGAGGTAGGTGACGTAGACCGCGTTGTTGATGTGCCCCATCGCGTCCGTGTCGCGGAAGCGCGGGTGGAACACATGGATCACGGTGAAGGGGCGCGCGGTCGGGTCGCGTCCCCGCTGATCCCCGCTCATCGGGCATCCTCGCCGGCGACGGTCATGGTTGGCCCGCCGCTAGAACACGTTCATCTGGTAGAGGAAGGCCGGTTTCCCCCGGAACCACGATTCGATCACGTCGGCGCCGCCGGCCGACTCGATGAGCCCGACCTCGGCGGCGCGCAGGGGCGACAGCGTCCCGGCGACCAGCGGCCCGAGCACGTCCACCGGGACGCGCAGCCGCGGCAGCCGCGCGCCGCGCGCGGTCGCGGCGGCCAGGTGCAGGCGGCCGTCCCGCGCGCTCATCTTCCAGGCGCGCGCGTTGGCGGGCAGGATCTCATCCTCGACCTCGAGCAGCACCTCGCCGCGCGCGGCCGGCTGCACCGGGAATCCCGCGAGCGCCGCCTTCACGTCGGTGACCCGCAGCATCGCGCCGTGGGCCACGCCGCCGGTGTCGAGGAACACGCCGATCTCGGCGCCCGGGCGCAGGTTCTGCGCGGTCTTCAGGAGCGCGAGCCAGGCGCCGTCGCCGGGTGCGGCATGGTGGATCTCCTGCACCTGGTCGGCGAGCGACGCGAGGTAGCCCACCAGCCCGCGGTGCGCTTCGGGTGTGGCCGCCACGAACTCGGTGAGCGTGAGCGCCAGCCGGAACGGGCCGCGCTCGGTGTCCACCTCGTAGTGGAGGTAGCCCTCGATCCTGCCGCGCTTCCTGCCCTCGTACACCACCCAGTCGCCGGGGTAGTCCCACAGCCGCAGCGACCACCAGGCATCCGGGCGCTCGAGGGCGAAGTGCCCCTGCGCGGCGACGCGGTCGTAGACCGCCTGCACCGCCGGCCGGTCGGGCAGCAGGAGCCGCCGCACCCGGCGCGCCTCGTCGGAGGCGGGCAGGTTGGACGGGGCGACGGCGAGCTGCTGGAGCACCTCGATGACGCCGTAGCCGAGCTTGCGGTAGTACGAGCCGCGGAACGCGTAGAGCGCCGAGAACGCGTCGCCGCGCGCGCGCATCTCGCGCAGCGCCGAGCGCATCAGCGCTTCGCCCAGGCCGCGGCGGCGGTGCTCGGGCGAGACCGCGACCGAGCCCACGCCGGTGATCGGCACGCGCTGCCCGCGCACGATCGCGGTGAGCGGGTAGAGCACCAGCGAGGCGACGATGCGGCCTTCCAGCTCGCCGACGCGCACGTCGCGCAGCGTGAAGCGCGGATGGTCGGTGTAGAAGTCGCGCCGCTTCTCGAGGCTTGAGACGCGGTAGGCGAGGAACCCCAGCTCGGCCAGGGTCTCGACGTCGGTGCGCCGCGCCGGCCGATAGCCCAGCGCCGGCGTGCGTGGCAGGCGAGTGCTTGTATGATGTCCACTCATGCAAGCCTCCCGGTCGGAGGCTGAGCAGACGGATCTCGGGAGAGGGTCGCCGTGGCGTGCTTGAGGCTTCGTCCTCGTCTGTGAGAGTGGCGCCCTCGCCCGATGCTCAGGGCTCGA
>JACRPT010000122.1 GCA_016223045.1 Candidatus Eiseniibacteriota bacterium | reverse complement strand
GGTGACGCGCTCCCGGGTGACCAGGGTTACCAGCTCGCGCAGCAGGACCGGATCGGGGAGATGAGACAGGGAGTAGCGGCTCACGGACGTGACTCCGCGGGGGCGGGACGCCGGGGGCGACGCTCTCGTTCATAGCATGCCCTTCTCCGGCGCTCTGGCAGCCCCACACGCGGGCGGGAAGAGAGCGCGGCGAGATCTGTCTCGTCACGGACGATTCGAGTCGGACAGCGCGCAGCCGGCGCACGCAAGGGCGCGATGGCAGGAGCAGCGGCGACGCATCGGTCCCGTGCTCCCGCGCGGCTGTCAAGGGGATTCTGCGGTCCAGACCGGGCACACTGGCAACAGATCAGACCGGGGACATGGGTGACATCTCCGGCCATCATCGGCGATCCGTGCCGGTGCTACGCGCGCCACTCACCCCGGGATGCGTGGTTCCCGCGCGCGGTGGCGACGCGGGCGCGGCAACCGGGACACCGACGACGTGTCGAATGCACCGACACGATTTCCCGCAGAGTCGCTCTTCCGATGCCGGTGGCCTGGGGTGACGCTGCCTCGACGAGAGGCCCCACCGGCCCTCGGCCTGCCCGGCAAGGAACACGGTCGCGCCCGTGCCGGCCGGCGCTTGACGCCCGCGATGCATCCCCGTAGCGTTCGCCGCGAGGAGGTGCCGCACGCCATGGAGCTGACCGCCGTCCCGCTCGAGATCCCCGCCGACTGCAACCTGGTCGCCGGCCAGGCGCATTTTATCAAGACCGTCGAGGACCTGGCCGAGATCGTGGTGACCGCCGTGCCCGGGGCCCGCTTCGGCATCGCGTTCTGTGAGGCCTCGGGTCCGTGCCTGATCCGCACCGAGGGCGACGACCCGGCGCTGGTCGCGGCCGCGGTGGCGAATGCGCAGAAGGTGGCGGCCGGGCACACCTTCTTCCTGCTGCTCAAGGGCGCCTATCCCATCAACCTGCTGAACGCCGTCAAGCTGTGCCCCGAGGTGTGCCGCGTGTTCTGCGCCACGGCGAACCCGGTGCAGGCGCTGGTGGCCGAGACCCCGCAGGGCCGCGGCATGGTCGGCGTGGTGGACGGCGAGCGGCCACGCGGGGTCGAAGACGACGCGGCCCGTGCGCAGCGCCGGGAGTTCCTGCGCAAGATCGGCTACAAGCGATGAGCGAGTTCCCGGCGCAGGCGCCGGTGGTGATCGTCGGCGCCGGCTGCATCGGTGCGGCGATCGCCTACCACCTCGGCCGCCGCGGCGTGAAGGGCGTGGTGGTGCTGGAGAAGGAGCCGTTCGCCGGCGCGGGCTCGACGTCGAAGGCGGCGGGGGGCATCCGCGCGCAGTTCTCCGCGCCCATCAACGTGCAGATCTCGATGCTCTCGGTGGATCACTTCCGGCGTTTCGCCGGGGAGATGGGGACCGACCCGGTGTTCTTCCCGGTCGGCTACCTGTTCCTGCTCTCGGACCCCGGGCGCTGGGCGGCGTTCCAGCAGCAGGTCGAGATGCAGCGCGGACTCGGCCTCGAGGTGCGCACGCTCTCGCCCGCCGAGGCGCAGGCGCTGGTGCCGGAGCTGAACGTCGAGGACGTGCTGGGCGCCACGTTCTGCCCGACCGACGGGCTCGGCAATCCCCACGAGGTGACGCAGGCCTACGTGACGCACGCGCGCCGGCTCGGCGCGGTGTTCCGCTTCTCCTGCCCGGCCGGCGGGTTCGTGATGGAGGGGAGCCGGGTCACCGGCGTGCGGACGCTCGAGGGCACGGTGAGCGCGCCGGTGGTGGTGAACGCCGCCGGTCCCCACGCCGCCGAGGTCGCCGCGTGGGCGGGCGTCAACCTGCCGGTCCAGCCCATCCGACGCCACTGCTTCACCACCGAGCCGCTGCCGTTCGGGCGCGCGGACCTTCCCATGATCGTGGACATGAAGTCGGGCGTGTACATGCACCGCGAGAGCGGCGGCCTGCTGCTCGGCCTGGCCAACCCGGAGGAACCGCCCGGTTTCGATACCAGCGTCAACTGGGACCTGCTCGAGCGGGTGGTCGAGCCGGCCATCCACCGCGTGCCCGCGCTGGAGAGCGCGCGGATCTCGAACGCGTGGTCGGGGCTGTACGAGACCACGCCCGACCACACCGCGGTGATCGGCCCGCCGGCCGCGGTGCGGGGCCTGATGCTCGCGAACGGCTTCAGCGGGCACGGCTTCATGCACGCGCCCGGCGTGGGGCAGCTGGTGAGCGAGTGGATCGTGGACGGCAGGCCGAGCCTCGACCTTTCGCCGCTGCGGCTCGAGCGCTTCGCCGAGCGCGCGGCGATGGCCGAGGCCAACGTCATCTGACCATGTCCCTGATCTCCCACGTCCTCCACCTCGGGCCGCTCGACAACAACACCTACGTGCTGACCTGCGAGGCCACCCGCGAATCCGCGGTGGTGGACGCGGGCTTCGAGCCCGAGGCGGTCATCCGCTTCGTGCGCGAGCGCGCCCTCCCGGTGCGCTACCTGCTCAACACCCATGCCCACTACGACCACGTCGCCGGCATGCGTGCGGTGCAGGAGGCGGTGGGAGGCGACTACTGGCTGCATCCCGCCGACCGGCTGCTGCTCGACCACCTGACCGAGCAGGGCGCGATGTTCGGCTTCCCGCCCGCCACCGGCCCGTCGCCGGTGCACGATCTCGCGGACGGTCAGAGCCTGGCCCTGGGGGAGGAGATGCTCGAGGTCATCCACACGCCCGGGCACTCGCCCGGGCACGTGACCTTCCGCTGGAAGGACGACCTGTGGGCGGGCGACGTGCTGTTCGCCGGCTCGATCGGGCGCACCGACCTGCCGGGCGGCTCGTTCGAGCAGCTGGAGCACTCGATCCGCGGGAGGCTCTTCCCGCTCGGCGACGGCCTGCGGGTCCATCCCGGCCACGGCCCCGCCACCACGCTCGGCCGCGAGCGGCGCGACAACCCGTTCGTGGGCGAGAACGCGAGGTTCGCTTGAGCGACCGCGACGCGGACTGGCCGGCGCGGCTGCGGCTCGACCCCACCGCCTTCATCGCGCCCGGCGCGGTGGTGGTGGGCGAGGTCACGCTCGGGGCGCGCTCGAGCGTCTGGTTCAACACCGTGGTGCGCGGCGACACCGCCGCGGTCCGGGTGGGCGAGGAGACCAACATCCAGGACAACTCCACGGTGCACGTGGACGAGGGGCAGCCCGCCGTGATCGGCGCGCGCGTCACGGTGGGCCACCGGGCGATCGTGCACGGCTGCGTGGTCGAGGACGAGTGCCTGATCGGCATGGGTGCGGTGGTGCTCTCGGGCGCGCGCGTGGGGCAGGGCTCGCTGGTGGGCGCCGGGGCACTGGTGCGCGAGGGGCAGCTGATCGCGCCGGGGAGCCTGGTGGTGGGCGCGCCGGCGCGCGTGGTCGGCCCGGTGAGCGCGCAGCACCGCGAGGCCATCCTGGGGGGCACCCGGCACTACGTCGCGCTGTCGCGCAGCTACCTGGCGCGCGGGTTCGCCCGCCCGCACCCGCCCGCGCACGCCGACACCGGAATCACGGCGCGCGAGCGCGGTCCGATGAGCTTCCTCGAATGGGGCCAGCTGCTCGCGGTGCTGGCCGAGAGCCCGGACTGGGCAGCCGACCGGCTCGAGCGGAACGCCGAGGCGGCGTGGCGGCGCGCACCCGGGCCGGGCGCCTGGAGCGCGCTCGAGGCGCTCTGCCACCTGCGGGACGCCGACCGCGACGTCTTCCTGCCGCGGCTCGAGCGCCTGCTCAGCGAGGAGCGCCCCGAGATCCCCGACGTGGACATGACCGGGTGGGAGTCCGCCCGCCGCTACCATGAGCAGGACCCGGCCGGGGTGCTCGCGGAGTGGAGCGAGGCGCGGCGCCGGCTGCTGGCGCGACTCGCCCCGCTGTCGCGCACAGACTGGGCGCGCGTCGGGTTCCATTCCGTGCGTGGTCCCTGCCCGCTCGCCGAGATGGTGCGCACCTGGGGCGACCACGATCTCTCGCACCGGCGCCAGATGGCCGCGGCGCTGGGAGAGTTCGCGTGATCCTGGCGCCGGCGGCGTCGGAGGCTCCGGTCCCGCGGCTGCTCGAGGCGCTGGTCTCGCGCGGGTACCGGGTGGACCGCGGCGGCGGGGCCGCGACGCGGGAGGGTGAGCCGGTGGTCGTCCTGTGCACCGGCGGGACGAGCCCCGCGGCGCTCGATGCGCTGCTCGCGCGCGCCCGCGGGATGGCGCAGGCGCGCGTGCTGGTGCTGAGCCGGCTCGGCGCTCATCCCGACGCGCGGGCCGCCGGGCTGGCCGCGCTGTGGGCGCTCGAGGAGCGCGCGCGCGCGTGCGGGCTGCCGGCGCTCACGCTGCGCCTCGGACCCCTGCTCGGACCGCGGAGCCCGCTGTGGCTCCGCCTGCGCGCGTGCCCGAAGCTGCCGCGCGCCGGGCGCCAGCTCCTCAACCCGGTCGCCGAGGCCGACGCGGTCGAGACCATCGCGCGCGCGCTGGACGGCCGCGCGGAGTGGCGCGGCTGGTACGAGGTCGCCGGGCCGGAGGTCTGGAGCCTCGCCGAGCTGGCCGCGCTCGCGCGCGAGTCCGGGCCCGCGCTGCCGCGCGGTGCCGGAGCCTGGGAGCCGCCCCTCGAAGAGCTGGCCGAGCACCGGCTGGTCGAAGCCGGGCCGTGGCTCGCGCACTTCGGCCTGGCGGCGCGCCCGCTCGCCGACCTGGCGACGGAGCCGGTCGCGTGAGCGGGCGGCGCGGGACCGCGAGGAAGCGCGCGCCCCGTCGCGCCGCGGGCCACGCCGCCGCGCCGCGGTCGCGACCGGCGGGCTTCGCGGTGCTCACGGTGAGCGACACGCGGCGGGGCAGCGGGGACACGAGCGGCGCCCTGGTCGAGAAGCTGGCGGAGGGCGCCCGGCACCGCGTGCTGGTGCGCGGCTGGGTGGCGGACGAGCCCGCGGCGATCCGGCGCGCGGCCAGGCAGGCGCTCGCCCGTGACGGCGTGGACGTGCTGGTGGTGACCGGGGGCACCGGCGCCGCGCCGCGCGACCGCACGCCCGAGGCGCTGGCGCCGCTGATCGAGCGCGGGCTGCCCGGTTTCGGCGAGCTGTTCCGGCTGCTGTCGGTGGACCAGGTGGGGACCGCCGCGTGGCTCTCGCGGGCCATGGCCGGGATCGCCGCCGGGAAGCTGGTCGTGCTGTTGCCGGGCGCGCGGGCGGCGGTGGAACTGGGGATGAAGCGGCTGCTGCTGCCGGAGCTCGGTCACGTGCTCCGCATGCTGGGACGACTCGAACCGAAGGAGTGAGGATGTCGATCAAGCCCGACCACTGGATCCGGAAGATGTGCCGGGAGCACCGCATGATCGAGCCGTTCGAGGAGAAGCAGGTCCGGCAGGGCGTCATCTCCTACGGGGTCTCGTCCTACGGGTACGACATCCGGATCGCCGACGAGTTCAAGATCTTCACCAACGTGAACTCGACCATCGTGGACCCCAAGAACATGGACCCGGGCTCGATGGTGGACTTCCAGGGTCCGGTCGCCATCATCCCGCCCAACTCCTTCGCGCTCGGCCGCAGCGTCGAGTACTTCCGCATCCCGCGCAACGTGATGACGGTGTGCCTCGGGAAGAGCACGTACGCCCGGTGCGGCATCATCACGAACGTCACGCCCTTCGAGCCCGAATGGGAGGGTTTCGTGACGCTCGAGATCAGCAACACCACGCCGCTGCCCGCCAGGGTCTACGCCAACGAGGGCATCGCCCAGGTGCTTTTCTTCGAGAGCGACGAGGCGTGCGAGACGTCCTACAAGGACAAGGCCGGGAAGTATCAGGCCCAGACCGGGATCACGCTGCCGAAGCTGTAGGCGCGCGGTCCACGGCTGGCGTCGCGAGGACATGAGATGTCCGCGGGCCGCAGGGGACCCGGCCCGGCCGCGCGACTCGCGGATCCCGCGGGCGGTTTGCCTTCGCCCGCGCGGCCCCCTAGACTGCGGGCGAATCCCGGCACCCCCGTTCCGGTCGCAAGGAGTCCGCGCATGATCAAGCCGCTCGCCACGGGCCTGGCTGTCACCTTCGAGAACCTGTTCAAGAAGCCGTTCACCGTCCAGTACCCGGAGGAGCGGCTGGAGATGTTCCCGCGCTTCCGCGGGCTCCACATCCTCGCCCGGCACGAGGACGGCCTGGAGCGTTGCGTGGGCTGCGAGCTGTGCGCCGTGGCCTGCCCGGCCGATGCCATCTTCGTGAAGGCCGCCGAGAACGACGCGGACGCCCCGCGCTCGCACGGCGAGCGCTACGCCGAGCGCTACGAGATCAACATGCTGCGCTGCATCTTCTGCGGCATGTGCGAGGAGGCCTGCCCCGAGGACGCCATCTTCCTCGAGAAGGACTACGAGCTTTCCGACTACCGGCGCGAGGCCTTTATCTACACCAAGGACGAGCTGCTGGTGGGGCCGGAGAAGGCGGGCTACCTGCCGCAGCGCTGAGCGCCGGCGGGAGCGGGCGTGGACGGGGGCGGGCCCCGCCGGGCCCGCCCTCAGCCTGTGAGGCCGAGCTGCCCGAGCAGCTTCGCCGCCAGCTTCTCCCACGACCAGGGCGCCGCGGACGCCGGCCCGGCGGCGGCGAGGCGCTCGCGCAGCGCACGGTCGGCGAGCACGCGGCGGATGGCGCGCCGCAGGAAGAACGGGCTCCGCACCCGCACCAGCAGCGCGTTCTCGCCGTGGCGCGCGAAGTCGCCGGTGCCGCTCGGCGTGCACACCACCGCGGTCCCGCACGCCAGCGCCTCGAGCGCGGTGTTGCACCAGCCGGCCTTGCGCTCGGCCGCGACGAACAGGTGCGCGGACCGGTAGAGCGCGGCCAGCTCGTCCTGCGTCGGGTCGAGCACGAAGCGCGCGGTCGCGGGTAGCGGGGCGCCGTCGCGCGGGTCCTGGCGGTTGTGCGGACCCAGGCTGTCGAACAGCACCACCTCGAACGCGGGCACCTCGCGGCCGAGCCCGGCGAGCGCGCGCAGGATGAGGTCGGTGCCCTTCTTCGGTCGGGAGCGGCGTCCGTTCACCAGCACGCGGAGCGGCGCTTCGGCGCGACGCGCGGCGTCGGGGCGGAAGTGCAGCAGGTTGATCCCGCCGGCCCCGTCGAGCACCGGCCGTCGCGTGCGCCGCTGGAGCCGGCTCCGCAGCGGTCCGGAGTTGGCGGCCAGCCGCATCCCCGGCACCGCGAGCGCACGATCCGCGCCGGGGTCGCCCTCGAGCACGCAGTAGTACAGATGGGTGGTGGCGCGGTGCGCGGCGAAGGCGTCGAAGGTGTGCGGGTCGGCGCACACCGCGAGGTCGGCCTCCGCGCCGCGGGCCGTGTCGAGCGGGGCCACCGTGCCCGCGAAGGGGAGCCATGCCGGCGGGTCACCCGCCGGATGGTAGAGCGTGACCCGGTGGCCGATGGCGGCCCAGGCGTTGCCGAGTTCGAGGAAGCGGCGCACGCCGCCGAAGACCTCGACGTGGGGAAGGAAGGTGCTGATGCGCATGACGGCCGCACGCTAGCAGAGGCGCGGCGACACCCCAACCGCCGGGCGCCCGCCGGCGGCACGGATCGTTCCGATGCGAACCGTTCCCCGTTTCGCTCGTGGACGGCGGGTCCCGGCAGCCCCTCGCGCTTCGCTTCCAGCCGGGCGTGGAGCCGGTTGAGCGCCAACGGGTTATTCGTCAGGCCCGCGACTGGTACGCGGGCTGCAATGAAGCGCGCGTGAATGCGATCGGCGCACGGCCCGGGCGGGCCGCGGCGCAAGACCAACGGTCGTCGAGACAGAGGAGGGAGTACCGATGACGCTGATCCGTTGCAGGCCGCTCCACCCGGTTCGCGACATGGTGAGCATGCAGGAGGAGATGGACCGTCTCCTCGATGGCGTGTTCGGCCACGGCGGCGCGCGCACCTGCGGAGTGCTCCCGTTCACCCCCCGGGTGGACATCGAGGAGACGGCGGAGGAGTTCGTGGTGCGTGCCGACCTGCCGGGCGTGAGCCAGCAGGACGTGAAGATCCACCTGATGGGTGACATCCTTACGATCCGCGGCGAGCGCCGGAGCGAGAGCGCCGCGAAGGATGGCAACCCGCTGCGCCGCGAGCGGGCCTGCGGCGCCTTCGAGCGGTCCTTCACGCTCACCTCGCCGGTGCGGGCGGACCAGGTGAAGGCGACCTGCAGGGACGGCGTGCTCGAGATCCGCATCCCGAAGGCCGAGGAGGCCCGGGTGCGGGAGATCGAGATCAAGGCCGGCTGATCCGGCCGGCGGCGAGCGACCCGGACGCGCCGCGTCCGCGCCACGGCGGCGCGGGCGCGGCCCGCGTCCATCACCACGAACGAAAGGCAGCGCCATGGGCAAGGTCATCGGGATCGATCTGGGAACCACCAACTCGTGCGTGGCCGTGATGGAAGGCGGCGAGCCCAAGGTCATCGCCAACGCCGAGGGCTTCCGGACCACGCCTTCGGTGGTCGCGTTCTCGAAGACCGGTGAGCGGCTGGTGGGGCTGGTGGCGCGGCGCCAGGCGGTGACCAACCCCCAGAACACCGTCTACTCCATCAAGCGTTTCATGGGCCGCAAGTTCGACGAGGTCGAGTCCGAGCGCAAGCTCGTGCCCTACGAGGTGGTGCGCGGGCCGGGCGGTGACGCACGCGTGCGCGCCGGCGACAAGGAGTACTCGCCGCCCGAGATCTCGGCCATGATCCTGCAGAAGATGCGCCAGACGGCCGAGGACTACCTGGGCGAGAAGGTCACCGAGGCGGTCGTCACGGTGCCGGCGTACTTCAACGACTCGCAGCGCCAGGCCACCAAGGACGCGGGCCGCGTCGCGGGCCTTGACGTCAAGCGCATCATCAACGAGCCCACCGCGGCCTCGCTGGCCTACGGCCTCGACAAGAAGAAGGACGAGAAGATCGCGGTCTTCGACCTGGGCGGCGGCACCTACGACATCTCGATCCTCGAGATCGGCGACGGCGTGTTCGAGGTGCGCTCGACCAACGGCGACACCCATCTCGGCGGCGACGACTTCGACCAGCGCGTGATCGAGTGGCTGGCCGACGAGTTCAGGAAGCAGGAAGGCATCGACCTGCGCCGCGACCCGATGGCGCTGCAGCGCCTCAAGGAGGCGGCGGAGAAGGCGAAGTGCGGGCTTTCGGGCACGCTCGAGACCGAGGTGAACCTGCCGTTCATCACCGCCGACCAGAACGGTCCCAAGCACCTCAACATCCGGCTGACGCGCGCGAAGCTCGAGCAGCTGGTGGACGATCTGGTCGAGCGCTGCCGCGGTCCGGTGTTGCGGGCGCTCGAGGACGCGGGCCTCACACCCCGGCAGATCGACGAGGTCGTGCTGGTGGGCGGCGCCACGCGCATGCCGAAGGTGCAGGAGCTGGTGAAGCAGATCTTCGGCAAGGACCCGCACCGGGGCGTCAACCCGGATGAGGTGGTGGCGGTCGGCGCCGCGATTCAGGGCGCCGTGCTCGCGGGTGACGTGCGCGACGTCGTGCTGCTGGACGTGACCCCGCTGTCCCTCGGCATCGAGACCCTGGGTGGCGTGATGACCGCGCTCATCCCGCGCAACACCACCATCCCGACCAAGAAGAGCGAGGTGTTCTCGACCGCGTCGGACAACCAGACGTCCGTCGAGGTCCACGTGCTGCAGGGCGAGCGGCCGATGGCGGCGGGCAACAAGACCATCGGGCGCTTCCACCTGGACGGTCTCCCGCCGGCGCCGCGCGGCATGCCGCAGATCGAGGTGTCGTTCGACATCGACGCGAACGGGATCCTGCACGTCGCCGCCAAGGACCGCGCCACCGGGAAGGAGCAGAGCATCCGCATCGAGGCCTCCAGCGGGCTCGACGAGGGCGAGATCCAGAAGATGGTCAAGGATGCCGAGGCGCACGCGGGCGAGGACCGCAAGCGCAAGGAGGCGGTCGAGACCCGCAACCGCGCCGACGCCCTCGCCTACGAGATCGAGAAGAACCTCAAGGAGCACGGCGGCAAGCTCGACGCCGCGCTCAAGACGCGCATCGAGGGCGAGCTCGCCCGGCTCCGCGACGCGCTCAAGGGCGAGGACACCGCGGCCATCGGCGCGGCCACCGAGTCGCTCCAGCAGGCCTGGCACCAGGCGGCCGCGGTGCTCTACCAGGCCGCGCAGCCCTCCGGCACGCCTCCGCAGGAGCCGACGGGCGCCTCGCCCGGGTCCTCCGGCAAGAAGGACGGCAGGGAAGAGGGTGGCGGCGCGGTGGACGCGGACTTCGAAGTCGTCAACTGATCGAGACGCCGGCCGCATCCGGGCGGCGGGAAGCGCAGGGCTCCCGCCGCCCGCACTGCGCACCCGGCCGGCGCGAGGCGCAGGGTTCCCGGCGCCCGCACTGCGCATCCGGGCGGCGGGAGGCGCAGGGCCCCCCGCCGTTCGCGCTGCCCACCCGGCCGGCGGGAAGCGCGGGGATCCCCGCCGCCCGCGCTGCCCACCCGGGCCGGGTCCGGGGTCCGGCGCGCCGGATTTGACCGCGCCCGCTCCCGCTCCCTAGATTGGCTGGCCTTGGCCTCCGCTCCGCTGAACACCGCCCTCGCCGCGCTCGCCTCCGTCCTCGGGCCCGCGGTCGTGGTGCTCTACGCGACCGCCCAGCTCGCGCTCGTGGCCTACGCATCGCATCGGTGGCTGGTGCTGTGGCGCTGGTGGCGCATGCGCCGCGACCCGCCCGGGCGGCCGGCGCCGCCGCTCGCGTGGCCGGCCGTCACCGTGCAGCTCCCGGTCTACGACGAGCGCCTGGTGGTGGAGCGGTCGATCGCCGCGGCGGCCGCGCTCGACTACCCCGCCGGGCTGCTCGAGATCCAGGTGCTGGACGATTCGACCGACGACACCTGCGCCCTCGCGGCCGCGGCCGTGGCGCGCCATCGCGCGCGCGGGGTCAACATCGTGCACCTGCGCCGCGCCGGCCGCGCGGGTTTCAAGGCCGGCGCGCTCGCTGGGGGGCTGTCGTGCGCGAGCGGCGAGCTGGTCGCGATCTTCGACGCCGACTTCGTCCCGCCGGCCGACTTCCTGCGCCGGACCGTGCCGCACTTCGCCGACCCGCGCGTCGGCCTGGTCCAGGCGCGCTGGGGACACCTGAACCGCGACCGCTCGGCGCTCACCACCGCGCAGGCGGTGCTGCTCGACGCGCACTTCCTGCTCGAGCACGGGTCGCGCAGCGCCGGGGGGCTGTACTTCAACTTCAACGGCACGGCGGGTGTGTGGCGGCGCGCGTGCATCGAGGCCGCCGGCGGCTGGAGCCACGATACGCTGACCGAGGACCTGGACCTGAGCTACCGCGCCCAGCTCGCGGGCTGGCGCTTCGTGTTCGTCCGCGACGTGGTCGCGCCCGCCGAGCTGCCCGGCGACATGGAGGCGCTCAGGTCGCAGCAGCGCCGCTGGGCGAAGGGCTCGATCCAGACCGCGCGCAAGCTGCTCCCGAACCTGCTGGCGAGCCCGCTCCCGCCGCGCGTGAAGCTCGAGGCGGTGCTCCACCTGACCGCCAACGCCGCCTACCCGCTGCTGCTCGCGCTCGCGCTGCTGCTGCTCCCGGTGCTGGTCGTGACGACGGGTGCGTCGCCGCCCGTGACGTGGGCGCTGCAGGCCGGCACCGTACTGCTGGGCGTGCTGCCGGTCGGACTGTTCCTCGCGGCCGGGCAGGCCGCGTCGGGCGGGCGGGGTGCCCGCATCGCCTGGGACGTCGCCGCGGCGCTGGTGCTCGGCGTGGGGCTGTCGGTCAACAACGCGCGCGCGGTGCTCGAGGGGCTGGGCCCGCGGCTCGGCGAATGGGAGCGCACCCCCAAGTCGGGCGAGCGCGACGGCGGGCCGGCACCGGCCGCGCGCGCGCGCTACACGCCGGCCGGCGCCGCCGCGGGGTGGGGCGAGCTGGCGCTGGCGCTCTACTCCGCCGTGCTCGCGGCGTTCGCGCTGGGGATGCGCGACTACCGCGCGCTGCCGTTCGCGCTGCTGCTGGTCGCGGGTTTCGGAGCGGTGGGTGCGGGCTCGCTGCGGGCGCGCCTGGCGGCGCGGGCGCGCCCGGCCGCTACAGGCGGATGATCTTCTTCGAGCGGCGGCCCCTGAACGCGTTGCGCGAGTCCACGATCGCCTTCGCGTGGCGCAGCACCAGGGGCCAGTCGAAGGCCCGGTGCGCGGTCGCGACCACCACGCAGTCGAAACGCCCGAGCCGGGCCGGCGTGAGCGTCGTGCTCCTCATGCGGCGCCCGAAGAAGTCGAGCGCCGGCACGTGCGGGTCGCTGTACTCGACGTGCGCACCACGATCGGCCAGCGTCTTCATGATGTCGAGCGACGGGCTCTCGCGCAGGTCGTCGATGTCGGCCTTGTAGGCCACGCCCAGCACCAGCACGCGCGAGCCGCGCACCGCCTTGCCGCGCCCGTTGAGCGCGCGCACCGCCAGGTCCACGACGTGCTCGGGCATCTGCCCGTTGACGTAGCCGGCCAGCTCGATGAAGCGCGCTTCGAACCCGCTCGCGCGCGCCTTCCACGACAGGTAGAAGGGATCGATCGGGATGCAGTGGCCGCCCAGGCCGGGGCCGGGGTAGAAGGGCATGAACCCGAACGGCTTGGTGGCCGCCGCCTCGATGACCTCCCACACGTCGATCTTGAGCCGGGCGCACATCAGCGCCATCTCGTTCACCAGTCCGATGTTCACGCTGCGGAACGTGTTCTCGAGCAGCTTCACCATCTCCGCGACCTGCGGTGACGACACGGGGACCACGTGCTCGAGGCGCTGGCGGTAGAGCTCCACCGCGACCCTGGTGCAGGCCGGCGTGACGCCGCCCACCACCTTGGGGATGTTGCGGGTCTGGTAGGTCGGATTGCCGGGGTCCACGCGCTCGGGCGAGAAGGCGAGGAAGAAATCGCGGCCCACCTTCATGCCGGTCGCCTCGAGCATCGGCAGGATCAGCTCGTCGGTGGTCCCGGGGTAGGTGGTGCTCTCGAGGATCACCAGCATGCCGGGGTGCAGGTGCTTCGCCACCTGCTCGGAGGCGGCCACGATGTAGGAGACGTCGGGATCGCGCTGCTTCGAGAGCGGCGTGGGCACGCACACGTTCACGGCGTCGGCGCGGCGCAGGGCGCTGAAGTCGGTGGTGGCCTCCAGGTGCCCGGAGCGTACCAGCGCGCGCACGTCCGCGGTCGGCACGTCCTGGATGTAGGAGCGCCCACTCTGGAGCTGGCGCACGCGGGGTTCGTCCAGGTCGATGCCGGTGACGTGGAATCCCGCCTGCGCGAACTCCACGGCCAGCGGCAGCCCGACGTAGCCCATCCCGATGACGGCGAGGTGGGCCTTGCGGCTGGCGATGCGGCGGGAGAGCGTCTCGGCGGGGCTCGGGCGGCGCTTCACGGGGCGTCGAGGCATGACACGCCGCAGGCTAGCAGAGCCGCGCATCCAGCGTCAAAGCTCCGGTTTGCTCCGGTTTGCCCGGGGCGGAGCGAGGCGCGAGAATGCGCCGTCGCCCCCGATCGCTCTCGGCGCACCCACGGACCGGTACCCCATGGACGAAGGTCGCATCCGGCACATCGCGCGCTACCTGGTGGAGGGCCACGCTCATCACGGCCGGCGCGAGGGCGACGCGTTCGTGCGCCTGAGCGCGCCGCCGTGGCTGGGTGGCCGCGAGACCGGCGCGCGCGACGCGGCCGCGGCGGTGCGGCTGCTGCCGCCCGTCACGCCCGGCAAGATCGTGTGCGTGGGCCTCAACTACCGCGCGCACATCGCCGAGAGCGCGAGCGTCGTGGCCGCGAGCGGCGAGGCGGTGCGCTATCCGCCGGGGGTCGAGCGGCTCGACCCGGAGGGCGAGCTGGGCGTCGTCATCGGGCGGCGCGCGCGCGCCGTGACCGTGGACGCGGCGCCCGTGTACGTGGCGGGGCTCACCTGCTTCAACGACGTGAGCGCGCGCGACTACCAGCGCCGGGACGGCCAATGGACAAGGGCGAAGGGCTTCGATACCTTCGCGCCGCTCGGTCCGTGGGTGGCGGTCGGGCTCGCGCCCGGCCATCTGCAGGTCGAGTGCCGCGTGAACGGCGAGGTCCGCCAGCGCGGCGACACCGCCGACCTCCTGTTCCCGGTCCCGTTCCTGGTGAGCTTCATCTCCCGCGTCATGACGCTGGAGCCCGGCGACGTCATCGCGACCGGCACGCCCGCCGGGGTCGCCCCGGTGTTCCCGGGCGACACGATCGAGGTCGAGGTGGAAGGCGTGGGCGTGCTGGTGAACCGCGTGGAGAAGGGAGACGCGTGATGCGCGTGACGGCCGACCTGCTGGTGACGCGCGCACGGCCCTGGTCGGACGGCGCGTCGCTCGCCGGCGCGGACGCCGTCGCCGTGGCGGAAGGCCGCGTGCTCGCGGTGGGCCGCGCCGCCGGGCTGGAGGCGCTGGCCGGCCCGCGCACCGTGCGCCTCGACGCCGGCGGCGGCACGGTCACGCCCGGGCTGGCGGACGCCCACATCCACCTGCTCGCCTGGGCGCGCTCGCTCACCGAGATCGTGCTCGAAGGCGCGTCGTCCCGCGCCGCGGCGCTGGCGCGCGTGGCCGCCTTCCTCGCCGCGCATCCCGGCGACGAGCCGCTGCCGGGCCGCGGCTGGGACGCGAACCTCTGGAGCGAACCGCCCGATCGCGCGGCGCTCGACGCGGTGACCGGGGAGCGGCCGGCGCTGCTGCACAGCAGGGACTACCACGCGCTGTGGGTGAACTCGGCCGCGCTCCGTCTCGCGGGGGTGACGCGCGCGACGCCCGATCCCGACGGCGGTCGCATCGAGCGCGACGCCGCGGGCGAGCCCACCGGCGTGGTGCGCGAGCACGCGGTGCGGCTGTTCGCCCGGCTCGAGGCGGCGGCCGGCGCGGGCGACGACCTGGCCCGCGCGCGCGAGGCCGCCGGCCTGCTCCACCGCTGCGGCGTCACGGCGATCCACGACTTCGAGGGCGTCGAGGCCCGGGACACGCTGCACGCGCTCGCGCGCGGCGGCGCCCTGCGCGTGCTGATGCACCTGCCCCAGGCGGCGCTCGACCACGCGCTCGCGTCCGGGAGCCTGAGCGGGACCGGCGACGACTGGTTCCGCGTCGGCGCGCTCAAGCTGTTCGCCGACGGCACGCTCGGCTCGCGCACCGCCGCGCTGCTCGAGCCCTACGACGGCACCACCGGGTGCGGCATGGACCTGCTGCCCCCGGCCGAGCTGCGCGCGACCGTGGCACGCGCGCTCGAGGGCGGGCTCTCGGTCGCGATCCACGCCATCGGCGATCGCGCGGTGAGGCTGAGCCTCGACGCCTTCGAGGCCGCGGGGGAGGCCCGCGCGCGCGCGGCACTGCCGCCGCGCATCGAGCACGTCCAGCTCCTGGACGACGCCGACCGGCCACGCTTCGCGCAGCTCGGCGTGGCGGCCAGCATGCAGCCGCAGCACTGCGTCTCCGACATGGAGCTGGTGCGGCGCTGGTGGGGGGCCCGGGCCGGGCGCTCGTATCCGTGGCGCAGCCTGCTCGAGAGCGGCGCGCTGCTCGGCTTCGGCTCGGACGCGCCGGTCGAGCCGCCGCGCCCGGCGCTCGGGCTGCACGCGGCGGTGACGCGCCGGCGCCCGGACGGCACGCCCGCCGGCGGCTTCGCGCCGTCGCAGCGCGTCACGCTGGACCAGGCGCTCGACGCCTACACGCGCGGGGCCGCGCGGCTCGCGGGCGCGGAGCGTCTCGGGCGCATCGCGCCGGGCGCGGCGGCGGACCTGGTGGCGTGGGACGCGGACCTTCACGCGCTGCCGCCCGCGCGGCTGCACGAGGCGGCGAGGTCGTCTACCGCCGCGGGCTCGACGCGGCGCAGGCACCGGCGGCCGTGGCCGGGGGAGGGACGGCGTGAGCGGCGAGCCGCGGGACCGCGGGCGCGCGACCGGCGGGGCGCCGCCGGTCACGCCGCCCGCCGCTCCGCCCGCGCCGCCGCGCTACCCGGAGCAGGGCGACGAAGAGCTGGTGCGCATCGCGCAGGCGGGCGACACGCGCGCCTTCGACGAGCTGGTGAAGCGCTACCAGGAGAAGGTCTACCGGCTCTCGTTCAAGATCCTGCGCCACGAGCAGGACGCCGCCGAGGCCCTCCAGGACGCGTTCCTGTCCGCCTTCCGCGGGATCCGGAACTTCAAGGCCGAGTCCACGTTCTCGACCTGGCTCTACCGCATCGCCACCAACGCGAGCCTGATGAAGTACCGCAAGCGCCGCGACAACGTGTTCTCGCTCGACCAGTCGCAGAGCCACAACGAGGACGCGGAGCCGCTCCAGATCCCCGACTGGTCCACCCAGCCGGTCAAGGACCTGCTCGACGCCGAGACCCGCGAGGTCATGGAGCAGGCGGTCCGCCACCTGCCCGAGGACCTGCGCACGGTGTTCCTGCTGCGCGACGTCGAGGGCCTGTCGAACGCCGAGGTGGCCGAGATCCTCGAGCTCTCGGTGGCGGCGGTGAAGTCGCGGCTCCACCGCGCGCGCCTCAGCCTGCGCGAGCGGCTGAACCGGTACTTCAGCGACAAGATGACACGGAAGGACCGGCCGCCGCGGACGTGAACGCGCGGCGGCCGCGCCCCCCCCCGGGGCGTCGCCTCAGCGATGGGACCGGGAGAGGACGATGACCGCCGCCAGCGCCACGCGATACGCGAAGAACACGCCGAAGCCCGCGCGGGAGAGCCAGCGGATCAGGCCGCGGATGGCGAGCAGGCCGACCACCGCCGAGGTGACCACGCCGATGGCGAGCGTGGCGGCCGGCAGACCGTGCGGCAGGCGGCGGAGCTCGACCAGGCCGGCGCCGAAGGTGATCGGGGTCGCGAGCAGGAACGAGAAGCGCGCGGCCGAGACGCGGTCGAGCCCCGCGGCGCGGCCCGCGGTCATGGTGACCCCCGAGCGCGACACCCCCGGCACCAGCGCCAGCGCCTGCGCCAGGCCTACGGACAGGCTCACGCCCCAGCCGGGCGCGCTCTCGGCGCGGCCGCCCCTGCGGGCGCGGTCCACGAACCAGAGCAGGAAGCCGAATCCCACCAGCATGACCGCCTGGAGCGGCAGGGAGCGCAGCTTCGATTCGGCGAGGTCCTGCAGCGCGAGGCCGGCCACCGTGCCGGGCACCGAGGCCACGGCCAGGCGCAGCAGCGTGCCGCGGGCCTGGCCGCGGCGCGCGCCCGCGCCGGCCAGGGCGTCGCGCGCCAGCTCCAGCCAGTCGCGCCAGAAGGCGGCGAGCAGCGCCAGCAGCGTGCCCCAGTGGAGCGCCACGTCGAAGGCGAGTCCCTCGTACCTCCACCCCAGCAGGCCGGGGATGGCGTAGAGATGGGCGCTGCTCGAGACCGGAAGGAACTCGGTGAGCCCCTGCACCGCGCCGAGGATGGCCGCGCGACCGGGGGTGAGCAGGGTGTCGGCGACGGCGTGCGCGATGGGGATCGCGGCAGGAACCAGCATGGCGCGGCACGCTAGCATGCGGTATCGGGCGTGACAAACGTCCCCGGGCCCTCCGGCGCGACCGCGCCGACGATGAGCGCCGAGCTGCGCGTCGCCCGCAGCGCCGGCGCCGTCGGCGCCGCCACCATGCTGTCGCGCGTCATGGGCCTCGCGCGCGACCAGGTGATGGCCACGCTGTTCGGCGCGGGCTTCGCGACCGACGCGTTCAACGTCGCGTTCCGCATCCCCAACCTGCTGCGCGACCTGTTCGCCGAGGGCGCGATGTCCTCGGCGTTCGTGCCCACCTTCACCGAATACCACTACAAGCGGGGCGAGGACGAGGCGTGGGAGCTGGGCCGCCAGCTCATGATCACGCTGCTCGCCGTGCTGCTCGCGATCTGCGCGGTCGGCTACCTGTTCACGCCGCAGCTGGTGAGGCTGTTCGCCGGCGGCTTCGGCCACGTCACCGAGACCGTGGACGGGCTCTCCAAGCTCCAGCTCACCGGCCGGCTCACGCGGGTGATGCTGCCGTTCCTGCCGGCGGTGGCGCTGGCGGCGGCGGCGATGGGGATGCTGAACGCGCGCTCACGCTTCGGCGTGCCGGCGCTCGCGCCCACCATGCTCAACGTCGGCATGGTGGTCTCGGGCGTGGCGCTCATCCCGGTGGTGAGGGCGTTCGGCCAGCCCGGCATCCTCGCCATGGCGATCGGCGTCGTGATTGGCGGGCTGCTGCAGTTCGCGTTCCAGCTCCCGTCGCTCTATCGGCTCGGTTTCCGCCTGCGCTTCGAGCTGCCGCGATGGCACGCCGGCGTGCGTCGCGTCGCGCTCCTCATGCTGCCCGCCACCGTGGGGCTCGCGGCCACCCAGATCAACCTGGCGGTGAGCACCATCATCGCCAGCCACTGGCAGGGGGCGGTCTCGTGGCTCTACTACGCGCTCCGCCTCATGCAGCTGCCGATCGGCGTGTTCGGCGTGGCGCTCGCCACGGTGAGCATGACCGCGCTCTCGCAGGCCGCGGTGCAGCAGGACATGAAGGCGCTGAAGGGCACGCTCTCGGCCACGCTCAGGCTGGTGTTCCTGCTCACCGTGCCGGCCGCGGTGTGGCTCGCCGTGATGTCCCGTCCGGTCATCGCCCTGCTGTTCGAGCACGGGCGTTTCCAGGCCGGCGACACCGTGCAGACCGCGAACGCGCTCGTCATGTACTGCATCGGGCTTCCCGCGTTCGCCGCGGTCGGGGTGCTGACACGCACCTTCTACGCGCTCGGCGAGACCCGCGTGCCGGTGCAGGCGAGCTTCGTCGCGGTGGCCGTGAACCTGGTCTTGAACTTGATGTTCGTCGGGCCCCTGAGCTTCCTCGGCCTGCGGCATATCGGGCTGGCGCTCGCCACCTCGGTGACCGCGCTGGGCAACCTGCTCCAGCTCACGCTCTATCTCAGGCGCCGCGTCGGTCCGCTCGAGGGCCGACGCATCCTCAACACGCTGGTGCGGGTCGGGCTCTCGTCGCTCGGGTTCGCCGCGGCGCTGCTCGCGCTGCTGCACGCGCTGGGCGGGCGATGGCACGGCGGCCTCGCGCTCGAGTCGGCGACGGTGGCGGCGGGCTTCGCCCTGGCGGTCGCCCTCGGCTGGGTGGCGATGCGGGCGCTGAAGGTCGAGGAGTTGGCGACCGTCGAGTCGCTGCTGCGTTCCCTGGCGCGGAAGGTCGGACCGGGGCGGCGTCACCCCTGAGCCCTTCGCCTCCGCTCCGCGATCGTCCACAGCGTGGGGAACACGCGGAACGCGCGCAGCCTCCCCGGGCGCCAGGCGGTCGAGACCAGCTCGAACGCCAGCCACGCCCCGTAGACCCAGCAGATCTCCTCACGCCAGTGCGGCACCAGGAACTGCGCGAACCAGAGGACGAACAGTCCGAGCGCCTCGTAGGCCTCGAGCGTGAAGTTGGCGAGGATCACCATGCCGAGGAAGCTCTGCAGCAGGGTGAGCAGCAGCTCGACCCGGTGCTCCTGCATCGGCACGGCGGTGACGTGCCCGAACGAGAGCGAGTAGACGATCGGGATCATCGCCGCCAGCACGGTCCACTGGTTGATGTTCGACGAGACCATGTTCATGAGCGCCATGCCGGCCTTGCCCCGGCTGCGCGCCCAGTAGAAGGCGCTGGTCTTCTCGGGGAACTCCGAGAGGAAGGGCGCCACCCACTGGACGAACACGAACTGCGAGACGCCGAGCGTGATGGCCAGGCCCTGCATGCTCTCGAGGAACGGCGTCGCCGTGAGGTAGAGGAGCACGCCGGCGACCAGGAACAGCCCCAGGATGGCGAGGCATCGCGGCCACGCGGGGAGCCCGACCACCCGTCGGGCCACGAACGCGACGTCCTCGACGTCTTCCTTCTCCCTGGGTGGGATCCGGTTGAGCACCACGAGGTAGCCGACGTAGAGCGCCAGCAGCACCGCGGCGTCCCGGCAGTCGAGGGTGCCGTTGGCGATGATCACGATGAAGTAGATCAGCGGGGGCACCAGGCCGACGACTTCCGCCGCGTGCTCCTCCTCGAGCCGGATGGCGGGCCAGCGCTCGCGGGCCCCGCGCTGGCGGCGCGTCCACGCGTAGACCACCCAGATCATGGGCCAGCCCACGCCGGTCAGGAGCCGCAGCGCGCCCGTGAAGTTCGCGGTCATCAGCGGCACGTTCTGGTGCCAGGCGATCACCGCCTCGACCGCGAATTCGGGCAGCACCTGGATCCAGGCGAGCAGCGCCAGCGCCAGCCCCTGCGAGATGTAGAACTGCGCGGCCTCCGCGCCCCACGCCACGACGAAGGCGCTCAGCAGCATGGACGGGAAGGTCCACAGCGCCTGCAGGGCGGCGCGCGCGGGATCCGGAGGCGGTCCCGAGATCACGCGGTCCTCAGAACGGGCTCACGCCGGTGAAGTGGAAGTCGCGCACCAGCAGCGCCGGGGCGACCACGCAGTTGCCGGTGAAGTCGAACACCGTCGGCTCGGCGTCGCGGCCGAAGGCCTCGGCGCGTTCGAGCACGCCCAGCACGCTCTCGTTGAAGCGCAGGTTCCTCACGCCGCGCGTGACGCGGCCGCGCTCGATCAGGAACGTGCCGTCGCGGGTCATGCCGGTGACCAGAGTCCGCCGCGGGTCCACCACGCGGTTGTACCAGAAGCGCGTCACCAGGATGCCGCGCTCGACCGAGGCGACGAGCTGCTCGAGGCCCCGTTCGCCGGCGGCCAGCACCAGGTTGAAGGGGAGCGGCCCGTCGCTGGCGGGCGGCACGGTGGCGTGCCCGGTGCTCTCGACGGCGGCCTGCTTCGCGGTGCGTCGGTCGTGCACCACCCCGCGCGCCACCCCCTGCGCGATCAGCTCGACCTTCCGGCGCGGCGTGCCCTCGTAGTCGAAGGGACGGCCGAAGGCGCGCGGGTCGGATGCGTCGTCCGCCAGCATCACCCGCTCCCCGGTGATCCTCTGGCCGAGCCTGCCGGAGAGGAACGAGCGGCCTTCCTGCTCGGACTGAGCGCCGAGCCCGAGCGTGGCGAGGAACGCCACGAGCTCGGCGACCGCGGCAGGCTCCAGCACCACGGTCCACGCGCCGGGCTCGACGGCTTCCGGGCGGCGCGAGTCCAGCGCCTTGCGGATCGCGGTCTCGCCGAGCGAGCCGGTCTCCAGCGCGCGCACGTCGCGGCGGTGCCGGTCCACCCAGCCGCTGGAGTCGTCCGAGCGCACGGTGCAGGTGAACTGGGCGTAGGTCTCGGGCTGCCACGCGAAGAGCCCGCGGGTGTTCGCCACCGCGAAGGTGCCGCACGCGGCGCTCAGCGCTCCCGCGGAGTTCAGCCCCCGCGCCGCCGCCGCCGCCAGCACCGGGCCCACGGCGGCCGCGCGCTCCTCGGGTGTCGAGCCCGCGGTGGCGGGGACGAACGCCTCGAGCGCCGGGCATTCGGCGGGCGGCGCGAGGTCCGGGAGCCCGGGATCCTCGGGGGCCAGCCGCGCCATCGCCAGCGCCCGGTCCGCGGCCTGCGCGAGCCCGCTCGAGTCGAGCCGCTCGGTGGTGGCGAGCCCGGTGCGCCTGCCGACGATGGCGCGCAGCGTCAGCACGTGGCGCTCGGACGTGACGTTCTGGTGGATCTCGTTGTTCGCGAAGCGGGTCAGGCTCTCGCGCCGTGATTCGAGGATGGCCTGGGTGGCGTCGGCCGCGGACATGCCGAGCGCCTCGCGCAGGACGAGCCGCGCCTCCTCCCGCCCGAGGGGCGGAGCGGTCTCGGCCGCGGCCTGCACGGACTCCCCGCTCACGTCGCGTACCCCACGCCGACCTGGACGTCGCGGAAGCGCGCGGAGGAGGCGCCCTGGGCGGTGCGCATGGTCTGGCTCGGCTGGCCCTTGCCGCAGTTCGGCGTGCCCCAGATCTCCCAGTCGGAGACGTCGCACACGGCGTCGCACCTGCCCCAGAACTCGGGAGTGATGCCGGTGTAGGTGCAGTTCCTGAGCAGCCGGCCGCGTCGGCCCCGCCTGATCTCCCATCCCACCTCGGTCCCGAACTGGAAGTTGTAGCGCCGGTCGTCGATGGACCACGAGCGGTTGGTCGCCATGAGGATGCCGTCGTCGGTGTCGGCGATCAGGTCCTCGAGCTTCCAGGCGCCGGGCTCCAGGTTGACGTTGGTCATGCGGATGAGCGGGATGTGCCCCCACGACTCGGCGCGCATCGTGCCGTTGGGGGAGAGGCCGAGCCGGGCCGCGGTCTCGCGCGAGTTGAGGTAGCCCACGAAGCGTCCGCCCCTGACCAGGTCGGCCCGCTGCGCGGGCACGCCCTCGTCGTCGAAGCCGAAGGTGCCGAGCCCGCGCGGCGCGGTGGCGTCGGCGACGATGTTCACCACCTCGGAGCCGTAGCGCAGGTTCCCGAGCAGGTCGGGGGTGAGGAACGAAGTGCCGGCGAAGTTGGCCTCGTGACCGAGCGCGCGGTCCAGCTCCGCGGGGTGGCCGCACGATTCGTGGAGCTGGAGGCTCATCTGCGAGCCGTCGAGAATGACGGTGGTGACACCGGGAGGGCACGCCGGCGCGGCGAGCAGCGCGGCCGCGGTGGCGGCGGTCTCCGCCGCGTGCCCGGGCAGGTCGAGCCGCTCGATCAGTTCCCAGCCCGCGGCCTCGTACTGCCCGCCGAACGAGTTCGGGTAGGAGCGCACCTGCAGGTCCTCGCCGCCCACCTCGCCTATGCCCACGAGCACAGCAAGCCCGAGGACGTGCACGCGCTCGATGTGCGCGCGCTGGTCGATCCCGCGGTGTCGTTCTTCAGCGCCCGTCTCGACGGCGCGGTGCTGGGCGTCGGCGCATTGC
>JACRPT010000115.1 GCA_016223045.1 Candidatus Eiseniibacteriota bacterium | reverse complement strand
TGCGCGCCTGGCTCGACCGGCGCCGCTGGTCGCTGGTGTGCGTGGACGTCGAGCTGCCGGACGCGAGTGGCTCCGAGTTCCTGCGCGAGCTGGTGGCGCGCCACGGCATCCAGACGCCGCTCGTGGCGCTGGTGCGCGATGCCGACGACATGGCGGTGGCGCGCGAGGCCGGCATCTCGCGCACGCTGCGCAAGCCCTTCGACCGCGAAGCGCTCGAGGCGCTGCTGGTGCGCCTGGGGCTCGCCGGACGGGGCGCGCGATGACCGCCGGCGAGCCGGCGCCGGGCACCGCCCCCGCCCCGCGCGTGCTGGTCGTGGACGACGACCGGCGCGTGGTCGAGCTGCTCGAGATCGCCTTCGAGGCCCACGGGTTCAAGGTGCTGAGCGCGGCGGACGGGGAAGAGGCCATCCAGCGCACGCTCGCCGAGCGGCCGGACCTGGTGGTGCTGGACGTGCGACTGCCGAAGAAGAGCGGGCTCGACGTTTGTGAGTGGCTGCGCCGCGACCCCGACGATCCCGACGTGCCCATCATCGTGGTCTCGGCCACCATAGACACCGAGACCCGGCTGCTCGCGTTCAAGCGCGGGGCCGACGACTACCTGGCGAAGCCGTTCTCGCCGAAGGAGCTGATCGCGCGCGTCAAGCGCCTGCTCGCCCGCTCCGCCGGTACCCGCGAGGCGCGCGACCGCGCCCGCGACCTGGAGCGCGAGCTGGCACGCGCGCGCGAGGAGGCGAAGCGCGCGCACCTCGAGACCCGGCGCGAGCAGCGCCTGCGCGAGCTGGCGTTCGGCCTCGGGCACGACCTCCACCGCACCCTCGACCCGGACGAGCTGGCGCGCCGGCTGCTCACCGCGGCGCAGTCGCGGCTCGGCGTCGGCATGGCGGGCCTGCTGCTGCCCGACGGTCCGGATCGCGTGCTCGCGCCGGCCGCGGTGCGCGGCGACGGGCTCGAACGCCTGAGCGGCGTCGCGCTCGCTCCCGACGGCGGTCTTGCCGCGCTGCTCGCGGGGCTCGGGCGACCGGTGCTGCGGCGCGACCTCGAGCGCTTCCCCGAGCTGGCGGACGAGGTGCCGGCGCTGGTCGCGGCGGGCGTGGCGGTGGTGGCGCCGCTGCGCGACGCGGAAGGACTGACCGGCGTGCTGCTGCTCGACGAGCGCCTCGACGGTCTCGAGCTGGCGCCCGCCGACATCGAGCTGCTCTCCGGGCTGTGCGCGCTGGCCGCCACCGCGCTGGCGAACGCGCTGCGTGCGCGCACGCTGGCGGAGCGCGCGCTGGCGCTGCTCGCCGAGCGATGCGCCCCCGCGCCCGAGATCCGTCCGGCGCTGGTCGAGGCCGGCACGCTGGCGGCGCACGCCGCGCGGGCCACGCTGCTGCCGCCGCGCCAGCGCACGCTGCTCGCGCACGGCGTGGCGCTGGCGCACGCCCTGGCGGACGCGGAGGCACGCCGGTCGTTCGAGGCGGTGGCGGCGGACGACGCGACCGGGCTGCTGCGCGATCTCGGCCGGCTGGTGGCGGACGCGGCGACTCCCGCGCCCGCCGGCGAGCGCGCACCCGAGGATGCCCGCGCGGCGGCGCTGCTGGCCGCGGCGTTGCGCCACGCCGGCGCGCGCGCCGCGGGCGCGACGGCGGACGAGGCGCTGGCCCGCGCGCTGGCGGACTCCGGCGACGCGCTCGATCCGACCACGCGCCAGGCGCTCGCAGCCGCGGCGCGCGAGGCCAGCGCCAGCGAGGTCGGCGCGCTCTGAGAGTCCGCGGGGCACGCGACCGCCTCCGGCGAGGCCGCCGCGCTCCGGGAGTCCGCGGCGCGCGAAGCCGCCTCCAGCGAGGCCGCCACGCTCCCGGAGTCCGCGTCGCGTGAGGCCGCCTCCAGCGAGGCCGCTGCGCTCCGGGAGTCCGCGGCGCGTGACGCCGCCTCCAGCGAGGTCGCTGCGCTCCGGGAGTCCGCGGCGCGTGAGGCCGCCCCGGGCGAGGCCGCCGCGCTCCGAGACGCCCCGCGGCGGCTACCGGTTCCTGAGTCCCTCGAAGCCCGGGCGCGGCACCGCGCTCACCGTGTCGGCGATGGTGTAGTACGCCTGCTCGCGGAAGGCGAACGCCGAGGCGAACAGGTTGCTCGGGAAGCGCTTCACCAGCAGGTTGTAGTTCTTGACCTCGTCGTTGTAGCGCCCGCGCGCCACGGCGAGCCGGTTCTCGGTGCCGGACAGTTCGTCCATGAGCGACAGGAACGCCTCGTTGCTCCTGAGCTGGGGGTAGTTCTCCATCACCACCAGCAGCCGCGACAGCGCGCTGCCCCCGAGCGCGCGGTTCATCGCCGCGTCGGCTTCGAGGCTGTCGCCGCGGGTGCGGGCCCCGGCCATCGCGGCGCGCGCGCGCGCGATCTCGCCGAACACCTCCTGTTCCTGGATCGCCGTGCCCTTCACGGTCGCGAACAGATTGACGATGAGGTCGTTCCTCCGCTGGAGCTGGTTGTTCACCTCGGACCAGCGCGCGTTCACCGTCTCGCGGCCGGTCACCAGCCCGTTGTAGTTCCCGACCAGGCAGCCACCGAGGAACAGCAGCAACAACGCGACCACCGCCAGCGCGATCAGCCCGCCCTGCTTCATGTCTTCCTCCCTTGTCCAGGGGCGCGCCGGTGGCGCGCCCGCGAGCTACCAGCTTCCGCCGCCGCCACCGCCACCACTGGCGCCACCGCCGAAGCCGCCGAACGAGGCGCCCCCTCCTCCGAACCCGCCGAGCCCGCCGCCGAAGCCGCCGCCCCAGCCGCCCGGGCCCGCGAACCAGCCGCCGCGACGACCACGGCGCCCCGCGTACGGATAGAACATCCCGCCGGCCTGCGCCGCCAGCGACAGCGACACGATCGCCACCAGGAACACCAGGATCGCGATCCACAGCACGAGCGGGACCCGGCCGGCGCGCGCACCGCCATCGTAGCGCAGCGCGGCGCCGTCCCATTCGAGCGTCACGCCCTTCTCGGCGGCGATGCGCGCCGCCGCGCGCAGCACGGCCGCGGTGATCCCGCCCGCGAAGTCGCCGGCGCGGAAGCGCGGCCTCATCTCCTCGCGGATGATGCGCGCCTGCAGCCCGTCGGGCAGCGTGCCCTCGAGCCCGTAGCCGGTCTCGAACCAGATCCTGCGTTCCTGCTCGGCGACGAGCAGGAGCAGCCCGTTGTCCTGGCCGCGCCGACCGGGCTTCCAGCGCTCGAACACCTTCACCTTGTACTCGGCCGGGTCGAGCGGCGCGGTGGTCTTCACCGTCAGCACCGCGAACTCGGCGCCGGTCTTCCGCTGCAGCTGGTCGAGGAACGCCTCGAGCTTCGCGCGCGCGGCCTCGGGCATCATGCCGGCCAGGTCGTTGACGTAGCCGGCCGGCGCGGGGATCGCGGGCTCGTCGCTCGCGCCGGGCGCGGCGGCGTGCGGTGCGAACGCGGCGAGGAGCGCCAGCACGAGGGCGGCGCGTCGCGCCAGGCGGCGCGACCCGGGACGGCGGCCAGGCTCGGGGACGGGATCGCTCAGAGGTGGAGCTCGTTGATGGCGTCGATCAGCCGGTCCACCTCGCCGAGGAAGCGGCGGTAGAGCCCCTGCACCTCCGCCGGCTTCCAGCGCCGCTCCGAGTAGCGGAACAGGTGCGCCGCGAGCAGCCCCTGCGCGTCGAGGCGGTAGAGGTCGGAGACGCGCTCGATCACCTTCGCGGGCTCGGCCGGCGGGGTCTCGCCGCGCAGTCGGAGCAGCGTGCGGAACAGCGTCGCGAAACCGCTGGCGCTGGCGCGCAGCACGCGGGCCAGCCCGGCCGTGTTCCCGACGTCCAGCAGGTAGGCCTGGCGCAGGCGGATGTGCTTGCCCCGCAGCTCGTGCTCGCACTGGAGCCGCAGGTAGGTGCGCGGCACCTCGAGGCCGTTGAACACGTCCTCGCCCTCGAGCCGCAGGTGGCGCTCCTGGATCTCGAGCCACTCGATCGGGAACACGTCGAGCGATTTCTCGATCTGCCGCCGCGTGAGGAACAGCGGCTCGACCTGCGGGGCCCGGCGCGCCGCGGGCAGGGAATCGGCAAGCCTCTTGAGCGTCCCGCCGTCGAGCGCACGCGCCACCACCAGCAGGTTGACGTGCGAGCGCTTCGGGTCGAAGCCCTGTGTGAGCACGCTGCCGGTCAGGTAGGCGGCGACGAAGTCGTGCCCGAGGCAGGCCCGCACCGGCTCCAGCCACCTGCGTGCCGCCGCCAGGATCTCGGGGCGCGGCTCGATGCGCAACTCGCTCTGCGTCTGCATCGCGGTGCGACGCTAAGCCGGTGCGGGTCGGGGGTCAAGTGCCGCGCGGTGCGGCGGCGCGCGGCGCGACCGTGCTCCTTGCCGGGCAGGCCGAGGGCCGGTGCAGCCTTTCGTCGAGGCAGCGCCACCACAGGCCGCCGGGATCGAAAGAGCGGTGCTGCGGGGAATCGTGCCGGTGCGTCCTGCACGTCGCCGGCGTCCCGGCTGTCGTGCACGAGTCGCCACCGCGCGCGGCAGCCACGCGCCCCGCGGTGAGTGGCGCGCCGGCGCGCCGGCACCGATCGCCGAAACGAGAATCTGCTTGACAGCCGTGCGGGAGCGTCCGACCGATGCCTCGCTGCTGCTCCTGCCATCGCGCCCTTGCGTGCGCCGGCTGCCCGCCACCCGCCCCGAATCGTCCGCGACCAGAGAGATCTCGCGGCGCTCCCTTTCCGCCCGCGTGTGGGGCTGCCAGAGCGCCGGAGAAGGGCGTGATATGAACGAGAGCGTCGCCCCCGGCGTCCCGCCCCCGCGGAGTCACGCCCGTGAGCCGCTACTCCCTGTCTCATCTTCCCGACCCGGTCCTGCTGCGGGAACTTGCCACCCTGGTCACCCGGGAGCGCGTCACCACCGCCGCGTTGCTC
>JACRPT010000027.1 GCA_016223045.1 Candidatus Eiseniibacteriota bacterium | reverse complement strand
TCGCGCGCCAGCTCGTCGACCGCCAGGGTGATCGCCTCGGGCGGCAGGTCAGGATTCAGCCGCCCGAGTGCCGCGCGCAACCGCGGCTCGAGCACGACCTCCGCCCTGGTCTCACGTCCCAGCGTTCCGGCTGGCCCGAGGACTTCCTCCAGGGCAGAGATCGTCTCCCAGCCCAGCGCCGAAAGGAGCTGAATCGCGGGCTGCTCGACGAGCTCGTCCTCGCTGTAGGCGTGGGGCATTCTCAGGCCACGATCGGGCGGAACTCCTCCGACTCCATCGGGCTGAATCCCGCGCGGAAGCGCCCCTCGAGCTCCACCAGCAGGCGCTGGTTGTGGGGAGCGGGTGGAGGATTCACGCGCACGACCCGCGCGGTCAGATCCGCTGGAGATTCCGCGATCGCGTCCAGCATGTCCCGCACGAGATACCGTGGCGCCCAGCCGACCATGAAGTAGTCCGAAGTCGTCTCGAGCTGAATCGCCGGACCGGCGACCGGGTTGTTCAACTCCAACGCAACCTGAAGCCTGTCGCCCGGCCGCAACCGTGCCAGCCGGTCCTGGGCCGTTACGTTCACGTGCCGGCTGCCGTGGAGAAAGAACTTGCAGACGAAGCTCCCGTTGCGTCGCTTCAGGATCTTCGGGAAGACCTCGAGGTTGTCCGTCTGCCGTTCGCCGCCGGTGATCGCAAGTACCTCCAGCGGATCGGGTGCGCCCGGATCCAGGCCCAGCCTGCGGATGTACTCGGCGAAGTCTTCCCGCCGAGGGTTCACCAGGCGATTCTGGAAAGGCGGGAACAGCTCGGCTGATTCGTAGACCTGGTCGAATCGCGGAAAGGCCGCCAGTGGTTGAAACCCTGCCTGCCGCTGCGCTGCCAGCGCCCCGTGCGTGTAAGCGAAGCGGTAGCGCTCTTCCACGGGCTCTGCTTCGAGGCGTCCGATCGTGAACCAGGCGCGTGATGCGGCGTGCGCGGTGGCAGTTCGATGCTTGTCCTGCCACGCCAAGAATAGCGTCTTCATGAAGTCACCCCGGCAAGCTGTTCCCGTGTGTAGCGCATGAGCGCCTTCGCAAACGTCCTTGTCGCTGGACCCATCGTCTGCGCGGGAACGCGCTCGACAACGGCCTCCAGCCTCGCGGGATTCAAGGCTTGAACACGGCTCAACACGGGAGAAAAGTACATCGGCCATCGCTGCGCGGCAATCTCCACCAGGCGGAGCGGGTTCTCGCCCCGGGAATCCCCAGAACCCACGTAGACCGCTCCGTGGGCACGCCGCGCGTACCATTCGACTCGGTCCGGCTGGGTCTCCCAGAGGCGCAGCCTCTCCTCCGGCTCGTTCCGTCCCAGCGATGAGGCATGATCGAACGTCGGCGCCACACGGTGCGTGGTCCGACCGTCGAGGTGCGTTGCGCGCAGCAGGGCCCAGTTCTCGTGGTGACGATCGGTGTTCAGCACGAGCGCATCGAGGACGAGATAACCGGCCAGTTGCTGGAGTGCCGTGGTCTGATCCGGATCGTCTGGAATCATCGTGGACACCGCCGTGAAGATGTTCTCCAGCGTGTGATCGCTCTGGCGGAATCGCTTGCCGCGCTCGTAGCCCACCACCAGCCCGGCCAGCAGGTCATTGCCATGGATCAACTCTGTGCCCGGTTCCGCCAACTCGGGAAAGCGCCGACTCAGGCTGCCCGGTCGGCCATCAAGCTCGGCCAACTCCACCCGAGCGTGCGGCACGTCCAGCAGCGAGGCGACCTCCGCGGCGATTTTCTCCGCCCAGTGTTCGCCGGTCGGCACGCCTTCGTTGACCCGGGCGAACTTGAACAGCCAGCGCTCCGTGTCCCAGGGGGCCGACACCCATCCCTTGGCCTTGCTGCCCATCTGCTCCGCGGCCTGAATCCATTCAGGCTCGATGAGAAGGATGGGGTATGGCTCGGCTGTGGGCTCGCCCGTTTGCATCTCACTGCTCCGCACGACGCTGATAGGGGGCGTGCCCTCGATTCCCATCAACAGGCCCCACCCTTCGTGAGGTCTTGCTTCTCGCCTCGCAAGGTCGGTGCCAGACCTTGCGGGGGGTGGCGGTCGGGCCCACACGCCGCCCCGACGTCCTGCGGAATGTCCAGGAGGATGTCCACTTCGGTTGTCCGCTACGGGGCCAGGCTGCCAGCAACTTGCGGTGATGAGCTCAGCCGATTGGGCTGAATCATGTCCGGCTGCATGTCCACTTAGACTCGGCGGTCCGAGGGCGATTTCGAGCGGGCCATGGGTGGCGCCAACTGACCCGAGAGCAGCCGGGGGAGCAGGAGGTCGCGGGTGCGGCGGAGGGTGAGGTTCCGCGTGCGGAGGCTCTGCGCGAGGTCGAGCATCGGCGCAATCCGTCCGGTGAACTCGTGCATGACTTCCTCGGAAGGGATGATCGTCGGCATGGAAAGGAGATCGTCTGGCTTCACGCGCTGGTGACTGGTCGACGTGCCAAGAGCATGACCGGCGAATCGTCCAACGAAATCAGCGGAACAACAGCGCAAGAACAAGAACTCGCGACTGATTCGCCGTAGCGGCCGCAGGACGATGAACTCTGTCGACGCAATGGCGCGCCGAACTCCTGAAGGATACGGCAGCCAGACGCGAGGAATCCTTGGGTTCAGCTTCGAGAGCAACGTACAGCTCGAGTCGACGACGTGCTTCCCACTGAGAATCGTCGCGCCTGTCTCGATTGCTGGAAGCCGGGTCTCATCGAAAGCCGGGATGCTGAAGTGATCGAACTCCTCGTCGGGGAAGTCCGAGGGCATCACGTTCATGCGCGCCATAGTTGCCGAGTCGCCCATCGTGCCATCCCATCCTTGGGGAATCCGACCGAGAGGGGAATCCACGCGAGGGACGGCGGCATGGCCGGGGAAGCGCAAGTCCACGAACCACTCGCGGTAGAGCGCGCGAGCCATCTCCTCCAGGATCCGAATCCGCCGCAGGTTGTTCTCGATCAGGTCGTCATGCGCCGACAGGATCCCGGCAATGCGTTCTTGGAGACGCAGTGGGGGGACGCGCACTCTCAGTGCGTGCAAGTGATTTCGGTTTACTCCTGGAACCGCTGCGGCGGCGTTCTGGGAGCCCAGGCCGAGTTGCGCCAAGAGGTAGGCGACGAATCTCGGGAGATTGCCCTTGAAGTCTTGGACGTAGAGGCTCGTGTTGAGCGGCCAGAAATCGTCCTTGAGAAAGAAGACCTGTCCGAGAGTACCGAAACGACCGGTTACCACACCGGGGCCTCTCACTCTTGTTTCATCATGGTGGTCCGTAATGCCAGACGACGACACAACCGGATACGGTCCGGGCCGCCTTTCGTGGCTCGGCAAGTCGTAGCCACGTTTGAGAGTGACAACGTCGCCGAGCTTGCACTCGCACCACTCGGACACCATCACCCCTCCAGCAGCTCCGCCGCGTTGCGCGCGACGGTCTTCTCCAGTTTGTGCGCCTCGGCATTGAGGGCTTCGAGCTCTTCGCTCAGCGTCTCCAACCTCTCCTTGAAGTCCTCATCGCTGATATCCTCGCCGGCGGCGACTCCGACGTAGCGACCGGGGTTGAGCGACCAGCCCTGCGCCTTGATCTCGCCAACCGTGGCGGCGCGACACAGGCCGGCGACGTCGCGGTAGACGGGCTTCTTTCCGAAGACCTCGACGAGCTTCGCTCTTGCTTCATCGCCGCCCAGTGTGAAGTCCGGCGCCTCGCCCCGGTAGAGCCGGACGATGTTCGCCAGGAACCCGATCTGCGCGGGCGTCCAGTCGCGGTGGGCGCGGTCAATCTGGCGGTAGATGTGTCGCGCGTCGAGGAACAGAACCCTGTCGGCCCGCGGTGTCTTCGCCTTGCCGCGGTCCAGGAACCACAGCGTGCAGGGCAGCGTGACGGTGTAGAACATGTTCGGGCCGACCGAGACCATCACGTCCACGGCGCGCTCCTCGATGAGCTGTCTGCGAATCTCCTGCTCCGACGCGCGGGCATCGGAGGCGGAGTTGGCCATCACGAATCCGGCGCGGCCCTTCGCGTTCAACGCGGAGTAGAAGAGCTGGATCCAGAGGCAGTTCGCGTTGTCCACGCGCGGGAGCCCGAACGGGAATCGGCGGCCGGGTCCGACGTCTGCAGCGAGCCGATCCTTGTCCACGGCGTTGACGTTGAAGGGCGGATTGGCGAGGACGAAGTCGAACCGGCCGGTGCTCTGGTGGAGGTCCTCGTAGTACGTGATGGCCTGGCGGATTTCGCCTTCGAGTCCGTGCGCCGCGAGGTTCATGCGGCACAGGCGCACGGTGGCCTCGACCTTTTCCTGCCCGTAGAGGCTGATCTCGGCGGATGGGTTCTTCCGGTGCTCGGCCACGAAGCGGGCGCTCTGGACGAACATGCCCCCGGACCCGCAGGCGGGGTCGAGGATGCGTCCGTGGAACGGCTCGAGGATCTCCACGATCAGACGCACGATGGCCGTGGGCGTGTAGAACTCGCCGCCCTTCTGGCCTTCAGTGCGGGCGAACTCGCCGAGGAAGTACTCGTAGATCCTGCCGAAGGCATCGCCCTCGACGTTGCCGGGGATGGAGGAGATCTGCTTGCGCAGCTCGGCCAGGGTCCGGGACTCGAAGACCTCGTAGGTCTTGGGCAGCACGCCGGCCAGTTGCGGGTTGTCGCGCTCGATCGCCCGCATCGCGTCGTTGACGGCCTGTCCGAGGGACTTGCGATTGCGGCCGCCTTCGGGGAACTCCAGCAGGTAGTCGAACCGCGCCTCGGGTGCGAGGTACAGCACGCCCTCGGCGTGATAGGCGGCGGGAGCGTCCAGGCGCGAGCCCCGGCGCGAGGACGAGGCGGTCTTCGCGAGCACAGCCCGCCGCGCCTGGAAGCGCGTGTCGGCGAAGCGGAGGAAGATGAGGCCGAGGACGGGCTGCGAGTACTCGGCCGAGGTGAGACCGGAGTTGGCGCGGAGCTGGTCCGCGGTGGCCCAGAGTCGGTCCTCCAGCGCGCCGTTGGCGGCGTCCTTCTCAGCGGGGGCAGTCCATTGCATGGGCGTTCGAGGTCATCCTGTCATGCGGGCGCGCGGAGACGGTTGTGAGTCCTTCCTGCCACGGATGCGCAGTGTCGTGAGCCCGCCCATCCTACGGCCCGACGGCCGCGGAAGGGAAGGGGTGCTGACAGGGCAGGGCGGAGCCGGCCGCGTTCGGCTATCATGCCCCGGTCGCAGGCGCCGCGCCGATCCCGCCTCCTCCGGCGGGCGCGGCCATGAACCTCCGTCCGGAGCGAAACGATGCCTCTCTGTGTCTACCTGTGCTACACGCCCGGCTGCCAGGCCAAGCTCGAGCGCTGGATGCCGACGGCCGCGGAAGGCGAGCAGGCGAAGATGGACTGTCCGCGCTGCGGGAGCGTGATGACCTGCGCGTGGACCGGCTCGCAGGTCAAGACCCCGAACCTCAAGGACGCGCAGCCGCCGCCCGTCAAGCCGAGCCGGTGACGGATGCGCGTGCCGCGTGCGCGCGCGCCGCGGCTCCCCGCGTCAGTTGAGGCTGGCGATCAGCTGGCGCAGCGCGGCGACGTGCTGCGAGATCTCCTCGCGGTCGCCGGAGAGCGGCGCGCGCTCGAGGTAGCCGACCAGGCAGGGGAGGGATTCGCGCCACCGGCCGAGGCGGAAGAGCAGGAGCCCGCGGTCGCGCCGCTCGTCGAGGTCCTCGGGGTCGAGCACCAGCAGGCGGTCCACCGCGGTGAGCGCGAGCCGGTCGTCCCCGCTGCGCAGGTAGGCGCCCTTCAGGGTGTGGAGCAGGCGGGCGATCATCGCGCGCTTCCCGACCGAGGCGATCAGCCCCTGCTCGAAGGGCAGCTTTCCGCCGGTGGTGTGCAGGAGCATCCGGCGGCAGTCCTCCTCGTGCACCGACATGGCGTGCTGGTAGGGGTCGAGCAGCAGGTCGCGCGGCTCGCCGGTGAGCCGCACCAGGAAGTGACCGGGGAAGCCCACGCCCTCGAACGGGATGCCGACGCGCCAGCCCACCTCCATCATCACGATCGCGAGCGTGAGCGGGATGCCGCGCCGGCGCTGGAGGACCTCGTGGAGCAGCGAGTTGCTGGGGCTGTAGTAGTCGCTCTGGTCGCCACGGAAGCCCAGCTCCTCGTAGACGAAGCTGCGCAGGCGCGCGAGCTTCTGCAGGTTGTTCCACTGCGGGTCGAGGCGTCCGCGCAGCTCGGCGGCCCACGCGTCGAGCAGGCCGGCCTGGCCCTCGATGTCCACGCCGGGGTCCGACTCGGCGGCCACCAGCAGCGCGGTGCGCGCGAGATCGATGGCGGCCTCGGGCCGCCGCACCATCGCGATGAAGTCCGCGCGGATGTGCTCGGATGACGACATGAAGCGCGTGCTCCCCTCGGCCACGGCCGCCGCCCGGATGGACGTCCCGGCGTTGCGGCGCCGTCTGCTCGCCTGGTACGGGCGCCACCGCCGTGCGTTGCCCTGGCGCGACACCCGCGATCCCTATCGCATCTGGGTCTCGGAGGTGATGCTCCAGCAGACCCAGGTGGTGACCGTCACTCCGTACTATCGCGCCTTCGTGGCGCGCTTTCCCACGCTCGCAGCGCTCGCCCGAGCGCCCCGGGCCGACGTGCTCGCCGCGTGGGCCGGGCTCGGATACTACCGCCGCGCGCGCCATCTGCACGCCGCCGCGCGGCTGGTGGTGCGCGAGCACGGCGGCCGGGTCCCCGACCGGCCCGGGACCTTCGGGCGCCTGCCCGGGGTCGGGCGCTACACGGCGGGGGCGGTGCTCTCCATAGCTTTCGACCATCCCCTGCCCGCGCTTGACGGGAACGTGGCCCGAGTGCTGGCGCGCCTCCACGCGCTTCCCCTTTCGCTGCGCGACCCGCGCGGCGCCCGGGCCCTGCGGGCGCTGGCGCAGGCCCTGGTCCCGGCGCGCCGGCCAGGTGACTGGAACCAGACGCTGATGGAGCTGGGCGCCACGGTGTGCGTGCCGCGCGCGCCGCGCTGCCCGGAGTGCCCGGTGCGGAGGTGGTGCCGCGCGTCCGCGCTCGGGCGGCCGGAGGCGTTCCCACCGGCGGTGGCACACCGCGCTCCGGTGCGCGTGCGCCGCGCGGTGGCGCTGATCGAGCGGCGCGGCCGGCTGCTCGTGGTGAAGCGCCAGGGCCCGCTGCTCGCCGGGCTATGGGAGCCGCCGGGCGTCGAGCTGGAAGGCGGCGCACCCGCGGGCCCGGCGCTGCATGGCGCGCTGGCGGCGCTCGGCGTGCGCGCGACGCTCGCGCCGACCGGGGAGTCGGTGCGCCATGCCATCACGCACCGCAGGATCGAGGTCGAGGTGTGGCGCGCTGCCGCTGCCGCCGTGCCGCGCTCGGCCCGGCTCCGCTGGGTGGACCCGGCCAAGCCGGCGTTCGCGCTCACCGCGCTGGCGAAGAAGGTGGCGCGGCCGGGAGTGACCGTGCGGCGATGACGCGGCGCGCCCGGCATCCGAAGGGACGCCGGGCGCCCCCCGCCAACGACCCTGCCGCGGGCGGGGACGCGCGGCCGGGCGCCCCGCCGGCGCCCGGCTCCATCCGCTGCCGCCGGCTACTCCTTCTCGAATGCCACCCGCATCGCCGGCGCGCCCTCGGGCAGCGGGGCCGGCTCTCCCGCGGGCTCGCCTGCGGGCCGCGGCTCGGGCGCGCGCCGCTTCTTCCGCGCGTGCTCGCGCGCGTACTCCTCCGCCTCCTCGGCCGAGGCGGTCCAGCGCTTCATGTGCACCATCACCCAGACGCTGAAGTCGTCGAGGTAGGTGTAGACCACCGGCACCACCACCAGCGTCAGCAGCGTCGAGGCGATCAGCCCGCCGATCACCGCGTGCGCCATCGGTGCGCGGAACTCCGAGCCCGCGCCGAAAGCCAGCGCGGTCGGGAGCATGCCGAAGATCATCGCCAGCGTGGTCATCACGATGGGCCTCAAGCGCAGCTGCCCGGCGTCCACCAGCGCCGCCTCGCGGTCGCTGCCGCGCCGGCGCGCCTGGTTCGCGAAGTCCACGAGCAGGATCGCGTTCTTGGTCACCAGCCCCATCAGCATGATGATGCCGATCATGCTCATGATGTTGAAGGTGCCGCGGGTGAGCGCGAGCGCCAGCGTCACGCCGAACAGCGAGAGCGGCAGCGAGAGCATGATGGCGAGCGGCTGGGTGAAGCTGCCGAACTGGGATGCCAGGATCAGGTAGATGAAGACGATGGCGATCACCAGCGACTCGCTCATGTAGCCCACGGTCTCGGCGAAGTCCTGCTGCTCGCCGCCGAAGTTGAAGCGGTAGCCGGACGGGAGCTGGAGCCTGGCGAGCCGCGCCTGGACCCCGCTCACGACCTCCGAGAGCGGCCGGCCCTGGTAGTTGCCCTCGATGGTGGCGACGCGCTCGAGGTTGCGGCGGTCGATCTGGTCGGGTGCCCCGCCGCGGCGGATCCGGGCGACCTGGCCGAGCGGCAGCGTCACCGCCGCTCCGGTGCGCGGGTCCACCTGCGCGGTGGCGACCGGGATGCGCTGCAGATCGGCGAGCGAGGTGCGGAACTCGGGCGCGAGCCGCACCACGACGTCGTGCGCCAGCCCGGTCTCGTCCTCCCAGTCGCCGGCCTTCTCCCCGGCCAGGACCGGCCGCAGCACGTTCGCGACCTGGCCCACCGAGAGACCGACGTCGGCGGCGAGGTCGCGGTCCACGTGAACGACCCACTCGGGCTTGCGCGCCTCGAGCGAGGACTTGAGCTCGACCAGCCCGGGCACGTCGCGGACCGCACCCAGCGCCTGTGCGGAGAGCTGCTGGAGCCGCGCCAGGTCGGGGCCCTGCAGGTTGAGCTGGATCGGAGCGAAGCCGCCGCCGAACATGCCGAGCTGCATCACGCGGGCGCCCGCGCTCTGGAAGCGCGGCAGCACCTCGCGGATCGCGGTCTCGAACTCCTGCTGCGACAGCCTGCGCTCGTGCCGTGGCTTGAGCTTCACGAAGACGAGACCGCGGCTCACCGAGTTGTTGTGCTGCGCGCCGCCGATGGTGGTGTAGGTGTAGTCCACCTCGGGCCGGCTGCGCAGGTACTGGACGACCTCGAGCGCCTTGCGCGAGGTGTAGTCGAGCGACGAGCCCACCGGCGTCTCGACGCCGACCCCGGTCTCCTCGTCGTCGGACCTGGGCATGAACTGCCCGCCCACCAGCCCCACCGCGGGCAGCGCGAGCGCGACCACGAACGAGGCCGCCGCGATCCCCAGGGTGAGTCCGCGGTGGCGCAGCGCCCACGCGATGATGCCGCGGTAGCGGCGGCCCAGCCCGGCGAAGCCGTCGTTGAAGCGCGTGAGCAGCCGCCCGACCGGGCCGTGGTGCTGGCGGCCCTCGGCGTCCGGGTCGTACCAGCGCGACGACAGCATCGGGTCGAGCGTGAACGAGACGAACAGCGACACCAGCACCGCAAACGTCACGGTGATGCCGAACGCGTAGAAGAAGCGGCCGACGATGCCGCCCATGAAAGCCACCGGCACGAACACCGCGACGATCGAGAGGGTGGTCGCGAGCACCGCGAAGCCGATCTCGCTGGTGCCGTTGCGCGCCGCCGTGAAGTGATCATCGCCGCGCTCGAGGTGGCGCACGATGTTCTCGCGCACCACGATCGCGTCGTCGATCAGGATGCCGATCACGAGAGACAGCGCCATCAGCGTCATCATGTTGAGCGTGAAGTGGAACGCGTAGACGGCGAGGAACGCCGAGATCACCGACACCGGCAGCGTGAGCCCGGTGATCACGGTAGAGCGCCACGAGTTCAGGAACAGGAACACGATGAAAATGGTCAGCAGCGCGCCCTCGAACAGCGTCTTCTTCACGTCGTCCACCGAGTGGCGGATCCACACCGAGTTGTCGCGCAGGGCCTGGATCTCGATGCCGTGCGGGAGCGAGCGGCGCAGGTCCACGACCGCCTGCTTGACGTCGTCGGCGATCTGGACGGTGTTGCCGCCCGAGACCTTGCGGATCTCGAGCGCGACGGCCCGGTCGCCGTTCACGTAGGCGACGTCGCGCGCCTCCTCCTGCGCGTCCTCGATGCGGGCCACCTGGGCCAGGCGCACCGGCACTCCGTTCCGCGTCGTGATCACGACGCGACCGAAATCGCGCGGGTCGGCGATGCGGCCCTTGATGCGCACCAGGTCCTCGCGCGCGCCCTTCTCGACGCGGCCGACCGGCACGTCGCTGTTCTCGCGCTGGAGCGCGGCGACCACCATGTCGGGCGAGACGCCGAGCGCGTCCATCCGGTCGGGCAGCAGCAGCGCGTGGATCTCGCGGCGCAGGCCGCCCACCACCGAGACGCTGCCGACGCCCTGGATGTTCTCGAGGCGCCGGCTGATGGTCTCCTCGGCGAGCCGCGTGAGGTCGCGCAGCGACCAGCCCGCGCCCTTGACCGAGAAGCTCATGATCGGCTGCGACGTCGAGTTGTAGCGCGAGATCACCGGCGGATCGATGTCCTTGGGAAGGTCGAGGCGGATGCCGTCCACCTTGGCGCGCACGTCGGCCATCGCGTCCATGACCTTCACGCCCAGCTTGAACTGGATGAAGATCGCCGAGTAGCCCTCGTTCGAGGTCGAGGTGATCTCCTTGATGCCCTCGACCGAGTTCACCGCCTCCTCGATCTTCTTGGTGACCTCGCGCTCGACCGCCTCCGGCGAAGCGCCCGGGTAGCGGGTCTCGATGCCGACGAACGGGAACTCGACGTTGGGGAACAGGTCGATGCCGAGCCGGCGGTAGGAGGTGAGGCCCAGCACGACCAGGGCGAGGATCATCATCGTGGCCAGCACCGGCCGGCTGATGGAGAGATTGCTCAGGAACATGTCAGTTCTCCCCGCCGGCGCCGGGGCCGCCGCCGATCTGCACCGGCTGCCCGGCCGTGAGGTCCTCGACCGGGCCGACGATCGCGGTGTCGCCCTCGGCGAGCCCGCCCGTGATCTCGACCAGGTCCCGCAGCTCATCGCGGAGCCCGGTGGTGACCGCGCGCTGCCGGACCTTGCCGTCCACCACCACCCAGACGAAGCGCTTGCCGTCGGGGGCCACGCGTACGCCGGCTGCGGGCAGCGCCAGCGCGCGGGGCGCCTGCTGGAACTCGATCCGGCCGGTGGCGAACAGGTCGCCGACCAGCCGGCCGTCGCGGTTCGGCACGACCACGTAGACCCTGACCTGGCGCGTCGCGGCGTCGGCGGTGGCGTTGACCCGCGCCACCCGGCCCTCGATGCGCAGGTCGCCGAGCCCGCTCACTGCCAGCGTCACCGGCGCGCCGGGGCGGACGCGGCCCACCGCTTCGCCCGGCACGGTTGCCGCGAACTCCAGCTCCGCGGTGTTCACCAGCCGGAACAGCGGATCGCCGTCGGCCACGCGGTCGCCGCTCTGCACCGAGCGGTGCGCGATGACGCCTGCGAACGGCGCGCGCACCGTGGCCTCGTCGAGCTGCTTGCGCGCGTAGGCGGCCGCGGCCTCGGCGGAGCGGAGCGCGGCCTCGGCGTTGTCCACGTCGCGCTGCGAGACGGCGCCCTCGGCCAGCAGGTTCTTCATGCGCTCGTGCTCGGCCGCGGCGATGCGGCGCTGCGCGTCGGCGCTGGTCGCGGCCGGCGCCAGCGACTCGGTGCGGAAGCGCGCGAGCGGCTGGCCCTGGCGCACCGCCTGGCCCTCCTTCACCACCACGGCCTCGAGCGCCTCGGGGAACGGCGCGGTGATGTTCACGTCCACCCCGGGCTGGAGCGTGCCCGACACCGGCACGCCGGTGGCGAGGTCGGCGCGCGTCACCGTGGCCACGTCGCGCGCCGCGAGCAGGGCGACGGCGGGCGGCCGGGCTCCTGGGTCCTTCTTCGCGTCGGCGCCGCCGCAGCCGCTCAGCATCGCGGCGAGCGCGCCGGCCATCAGCAGGGTCGAGAGCTTGCGCGTATCCATCAGGGCCTTCCTTCCGGGCTGAGGAGCTGAGTGACCTGTTCCAGAGGCTTGCGGAGCACCGGCACCGGGTGTCCGACCGCGCGCTCGAGCTGGGCCAGCGCGACCAGGTAGTCGCGCGTGGCCTGCACCTCGTTCACCTCGGCGGTCTGGAGCTGGAGCCGCGCGTCCGAGACTTCGATCTGCACCGACATGCCGTTGCGATAGCGCACCTCCGCCAGCTCCCACGCGCGCTGCGCCTGGCGCACGGTCTGGCGCCGCGCCATGAGCGTCGAGAGGCTGCGCTCGAGCTCGGCGCGCGCCTGCGCCGCCTCGACCGCTGCGGACTCCCGCAGGCGGTCGCGGTCGGCCGCGGCCTTGTCCAGGTCGGCGCGGGCCTGCTGGATCTGGCCCTCGGTCCTGAGCCCGCTGAAGATCGGGACCTCGAGCTTGAGCGAGGCGTCCCAGTTGCGCCGGAACTGGCCGCGCGCCGGGAACTCGTCGCGCGGGAACGCCTGGTGCGAGAGCGTCGAGGACAGCGAGAGGTCGGGCCAGCGCCGGCCCTTGTTGACGTTGAGCACGTAGCGCCGCGCGTCCACCTCGGCCTCGGCCGCGAGCAGCGCCGGGCGCTTCGCCACCGAGCTCTCGAGCTCCGCCGCCACCGGCACCATGCCGTCCTCGAACGCGAGCGGCGTCGTGAGGGCCACCGCCTGGTCGAGCGGCAGGTTCACCAGCCGCTTGAGCGCGAGCAGCGCGATGTCGCCGCCGCTCCTCGCCGCCACCACCGCCGGCTCCTGGTTCGCGGCGTCCACCTCGGCGCGCAGCTGGTCGTACTCGGCCTTGTCGCCCTGCGCGCGCGCGAGCCGGACCTGGTGAAGGTGCGCGCGGGCCTGCGCCAGCCCGCCCTCGGCGATCTCGACCAGGCGCCGCGCGTACGCCGCGTCGTAGTAGGCCTGCCGCACCTGGAACGTGACCTCGGAGGCGGTCTCCGCGGCGCTCGCGCGGGCCGAGCGGTTGGCGGCGCGCGCCGCCTTCAGTGCCGAGCCCACCTTTCCGCCCGACCACAGCAGCTGCGTGGCGGTGAGGTCGAGCGACCAGGTGTTCGCCGCGGCGAAGGAGCTGTTCTTCAGCAGCGGCCCGAAGATGGTGTCGCCCTCGACGTTCTGGAAGATGCTCTCGAGCTTCCGGTTGTAGGTGATGGTTCCGTCGATCTGTGGCAGCGCGCGTGAGATCTCTTCGCGCACGCGGCCCCCGGTCTGAGATACGAAGGCGCGCGCGGCGCGCATCTCCTCGCCCTGCGCCAGCGCGCTCTGGATCGCCTGGTCGAGGGAGAGCCGCAGCGTGTCGGGTGAGCCGGGCGGCGCGGGCGCCGCCGCGGGCCGGGGCGCCGCCGCGCCGGCGGCCGCATGGACGAGCGGCGCCACGGCGAGCGCGCCGGCAATGGCGAGCGCGAGCGCGGGCAGCGCGCGCCGAGCGGCGGAGGTGGGCGCGAGCTGCGCGTCCGGAACGGCGAAGGAGAGCGCGAGCGAAGCGTTGTAGGTGATGGTTCCGTCGATCTGTGGCAGCGCGCGTGAGATCTCTTCGCGCACGCGGCCCCCGGTCTGAGATACGAAGGCGCGCGCGGCGCGCAGCTCCTCCTCGACGTCGAACGTCTCGCCGGGACAGCACACCCACTCGTAGAGCGTGGCGAAGTAGAGGCTGGTGAGCAGCGACTCGGCCCGCACCGGCTCCACGTCGCGCCGCAGCTCGCCCTTGTCCTGCCCGTGGCGGATGACCTGCACGGTCACCTTCTGCCAGCGGCTGCCCACGTCCTCGACCGGGCCGAAGGCGCGGCGCATGAGGTCGAGCAGCACGAAGCCCGACAGCTCCTTGTCCTCGGCGTAGGCGGACGCCGCGTCGAGGTACAGCTCGACCAGCTTCTCGCGGACCGGCTTGTCGGTCGCGAGGATGACGCTGGCGTTCTCCTCGATGTCCACGAGCCGGGTCTCGGAGAGGTAGGCGAGGACCGATTCCTTGCGGGGGAAGTAGTTGAAGAAGGTGCCCTTCGCGACGTCGGCCTTCTCGGTGATCTCGTCCACCGTGGTGGACTCGAAGCCGCGGTCGCGGAAGAGCTGGATGGCGGCGCGGAAGATGCGCGTGCGCGTCTCCTCCTTCTTGCGCTCCCGGCGGGAGAGTTCTGTGTGCATGGCTACCTCTCTGGACCTGATTCAAAGATGACCGCGACCAAAAGTGACCGCGGAACAATATTGGATTCGGACCATCTCGTCAAGCCGTTTACGGCGCGGGGCCTCGCCGGGTTGCAGGGGCCCACGGCGTGGGCGGCCGGGGGACGCCCGCGGCAGCCGGCCGGCCCGGTTTCCACGCTGGCCGGCGGCCGGCCATGGGCTAGACTTGTGGCGCCCTGGCGCCCCGACCGAAGCTCCAGACTTCGAGGTACTCCATGCCCAGATCGAGCTTCCCGCTGCTCGCCGCCGCCGTCCTCTGCCTGGCTGCCGCGCCCGCCCGGGCCAGCAACTGCGCCGGGACCTCGGTGGGCCTGGTCCCGCTCACCGACCTCGGGACCGGGACCTACCAGGGCTACCAGGGCGGGCTTTACGCCGGCGGCTCGAGTCACAGGCCGGCCGCCCACGACGCCGCGGGCGTCTCGATCGCGACCGCGCTCGCGCCGCTCGACACGCTGGGCCAGCCCGACGCGGTGAACGGGAGGTTCGTCCTGATCTCGATCGGGATGAGCAACGCGACCATGGAGTTCGCGCCCTTCGTGCAGAAGGCGATGGGCTACTCCGCGCGGCACCCGAAGCTGCTGGTGATCGACTGCGCGAAGGGCGGGCAGTCGGCGAACCTGATCAGCAGCCCGACCGCGGCCTACTGGGACACGGTCTTCACGCGGCTGCGCGGGCGGGGCTCCGCTCCGCTCCAGGCGCAGGCGGTGTGGATCAAGGAGGCCGACCCGGGTCCGACCGGCGGCTTCCCGGCGGCGACCAACACGCTGCTCGCGCAGCTGGGCTCGATCGTGCGGATCATCCACCAGAAGATGCCGAACGTGAGGCTGGTCTACTTCACGAGCCGCATCTACGCGGGCTACGCCTCCTCCACGCTCAACCCCGAACCCTACGCCTACGAATCGGGCTTCGCGGTGAAGTGGCTGATCGAGGCCCAGGTGAGCGGCGTGGACAGCCTGAACTACGACCCGGGCCAGGGCGCGGTCGAGGCGCCGTGGCTGGCGTGGGGGCCGTACCTGTGGGCCGACGGGCTGGTGGGCCGGGCCGACAGCCTCAAGTGGACCTGCGACGAGTTCGTGACCAGCGACGGCACGCACCCCTCCGCGCTCGGGACCCAGCTCGTGTCCGACAGCCTGCTCCAGTTCTTCTCGCACGACGAGACCACGGTGCCGTGGTTCCTCGCGGGGCCGCTGGCCGTCGAGCCGTCGGTGCCGCGCATTGCGCTGGCGGCCGCCCCCAACCCAGCGGCGGGCGCGGTGACGGTGAGCTTCACGCCGCGCGCCGGCGAACGCTGGTGGCTCGAGGTGCTCGATCCGTCCGGGCGGCGGGTGCGAACCCTGGCCTCGGGGGTGGGCCAGGGCGCGGTCGTACGCGGCCGCTGGGACGGCCGCGACGACTCGGGAGCGCGCCTCGCCGCCGGTGTCTACTGGGTGCGGGTCGCGGGCGGCTCCGCGCCCTCCGCACGGCGCGTGGTGCTGCTCTCCTCCGAATGAGCTCTGCGGGCGCCGGCTTTGCTCCGGCGCCCGCAACGCCCGCCGCGCGCCTGCCGCGGTGCCGGCGAACGCGCTGCCGCGCTCCCCGGCGGGATCAGAATCCCACCCGCACCTGCCCGAGCACGTTGCGGGTCGCCGCCGGGACGAACTGCGGCACCAGGTTGCCGAGCGCGTCGTAGTCCATGTAGCCGCCCGCGGCGTAGCGGGTGTCCAGCAGGTTGAAGACGCGCAACGACAGCTCGGCGCGCGACTGCGCGCCGAGCGCGAAGCGCCACGCCGCGGTGGCGTTGAAGATGGTGCGCGGGCCGGCGCTGGCGAGGATGCTCTCGGTGTTGTCCAGGTACATGCGCCCGGCGTGCTGCAGCTCGAGCCCGGCGCTCGCGTCCTTCCAGCCCACCCGCGCCGAGAGGTTGGCGAGCACCGCGGGGAAGAACCCGATGGCCTTGCCGTCGTAGCTCACGATGTCGGCGGGCGTGAGCCCGTAGACCTCGCGGTACTCCACGAAGTGGTTGTCGCTGAGGGTGGTGTTGCCATCGAGCGTGACCTTCAGATCGCGCGCCAGGCCCCGCTCCATGCGCCCGGCCAGCTCCACGCCCTGGTGCACCGAGCGCGCGGCGTTGCCCAGGATGGGATAGCCGAGGTCGGTGTTGAACTGCCCCGCGTAGACCAGCTCGTCGCGGAACTCCATGCGGAACAGGTTCGCGCTCGCCTGTGCCCAGGCGCCGCGCCACGAGGCGCCGGCTTCGTAGTCGTTCACGTCCTCGGGGCGGATGAGCGGCTTGCCATTGCTGTACAGCGGCACGCTGCCCGCGCCCTCGGCGTCGTAGAGGTCGCGGAACGCGGGCTCGCGCCGCGACTGCGCCCACGAGGCGAACAGCGAGAGGGAACGCGGGCTCGCGCCGCGACTGCGCCCACGAGGCGAACAGCGAGAGGTCGTGGCGTGGCGCGAACGTCACGCCCAGCCGCGGCAGCGCGAAGTCGTAGCGCTGGTCGAAGCGGATGCCGTCGAACTGGTCGTCGCGCATCGCGTAGCCCTGGTGGCGCCACGCCAGGTCGGCGGTCACCAGCGTGCGCGGCTCCACCTGCCACTCCTCGCGCGCGAACGCCGCGCCCGAGAGCGTGCGCGGATGGTAATCGTAGTACTTGTGATCGGGCCCGGTGCCGGGCGGCAGCCCGCTGCCGGTGAGGATCTCCCCCCAGTGCCGCCCGTCGTGGGCGCGCAGCTCGCCGCCCACGGTAAGCGCGCCGCCCGCGTGGGAGATGCGCACGCGCGGCACCCAGCCGTAGTGGCGGTTGGCCACGGTGCGCCGCCGCACCAGGTCGAAGCGCTCGACCTGCACCCGCCCGAGCGAGTCGCGCACCAGCGCGCCGCCCGGATCCTGCGCGTAGTAGTCGCGCGCGAACAGCGTCGAGTCGGTGGTCCACCACGGCGAGAGGCGGTAGCTGGCGAGGCTGCGGCCGAAGCGCTGCTCGTCGTAGTAGCCCTTGCCGTCGAACCAGAACAGGGTCTGGGTGAGCGTGAGCCGCTCGCTTGGCGCCCACGAGTGGATCAGCTCGTAGTGCGGCTCGAAGAAGTGATCGCGCTCGTTGGGGTAGGTGATGGGGTTGAAGCGGCGGTCCCGGTCGCGATTCCCCGTGACCGTGCCGTTCAGGTACTCGGCCGGGACGCCGAGGTAGGCGAGGTGAGTCTCCTCGGGCCCGCCGTAGAGGTTCACGCGCAGCGACTGGTTCCCCGTCGTCCGCCGCGCCGCCAGGGAGTAGGACCAGAGCTTCGACCACGACTGCTCGCGGTACCCCTGCGTCTCGATGCGCGAGTAGCGCCCGTAGAAGTTCCAGCCGCCGGCGAGCCGCCCCGAGCTGGTCTCGAGCATCAGCCTCTTCGTCTCCCACGAGCCGTAGGCCAGCGTGGCCGAGGCGGCGGGCGTCTCGCTGAACGGCGAGGTCTCGATCGCCACCGTGCCGCCCACCGAGGAGCTGCCGTAGAGCGCCGAGCCTACGCCGCGCTGCACCTGCGCCTCGGTGGTCCACGCCAGCAGGTCGGGGTGGTCGATCCAGTAGACCTCGTGCGATTCCGGGTCGTTCAAGGGCACGCCGTTGATGAGCACGCTGATCCTGCGCTGCGGGAAGCCGCGGATCGAGAGGTACGAGTAGCCGATGCCGTTGCCGGCGTCGGAGTAGGCGTAGGCGCCGGGCAGCGTGGCGAGCAGCATGGGAGTGTCCATGCCGGTGTTGCGCCGCGTCAGCTCGTCGTGCGCGATGATCGCTCGCGCGAGCGGCGCGCGGTCGCCGAGGCGCGTGGTGCTCACCTCCACGCCGGGCAGGGGGACGATGCGCTTCAGCGTGTCGCCTTCGGTCGCCGGCGCCTGCTCCGCGCGCGCGGGCAGCGCGAGCACCGCCAGCGCCAGTGTGACGAACAGCGTTCTCATCTCCTCTACTCCTTTCGCAGCAGCCAGCCCGCCGCGTAGATCGCGAGCGAGGCGGCGAGTCCCACGTAGATGGGTTCGATGGACAGGGGATAGGCGCCCGGCGAGCCGGGCGCGGGGAAGGCCTCGATCAGGATCCAGGCGAGCGCGAGGCCGAACGGCGCCAGCATCGCCGCCAGCGTCCAGCCGGAGGAGAGCTTGCCGCGGCCGGTGAGCGCGGTCGCCACCGGCAGCAGCAGCGTGGGCGTGACGATCGAGCCCAGGTCGTGCCACAGGCCGACCACGCTCCGGTTCATGAGCGCGAGCGCCACGGCGAACGCGGCCGCGATCCACAGGCCGAGCCGCGTGAGGTGGGGCAGCCGGTCCTCGGCGCCGCGCCGCAGCCGCCACACCACGTCGCGGCTCACCGTGGTGGCGGCGATGAAGCCGTAGGAGTCGATGGTGCTCATCACCGTGGCGATCATCGCCAGGTAGAAGAGCCCGAGCGCCAGCGGCGGCAGCGTCACGCGCGCCACCTCGGGGAAGGCGAACACCGGGTCGCGAAGCTGCGGCAGCAGGGCGCGCGCGTACATGCCGGTGGTGGTGGTGAGGAAGTCGAACACCGCCCAGCACGCCACCGACCACAGCACGCCGTTGCGCGCCACCTTCGGGTCGCGCGCGGCGTAGGCGCGCTGCCAGAAGCCGGGGTCCACCAATGCGGAGAGCGCGATGAAGTACCAGACGAAGATGGCCTGCGGCGGGTTGCCGCCGTGCCAGGCGAAGTGGGTGGCCGGCAGGTGCGCGCGCAGGAAGGAGAGCCCGCCGTGCTGCGCGACCAGGAAGCCGAGCATCAGGATGAAGCCGGCGTACATCAGGACGAACTGCACCTGGTCGGTGAACACCACGGTCCGGAGGCCGCCCTTGTCGATGTAGAACACCGAGAGCAGCGCGGCCGCCACGATGCAGGGCGCGAGCGGCAGCCCGAACATCGCCGCGAACAGCGTGCCCAGCATCAGCACGTAGGCGGCGGGCTGCGCGACCACGAACACCGCGAGCGCGCCCATCAGCGCGGGCCCGCGCCCGTAGGCGCGGTCGAGCAGGTCGGGCAGCGTGTAGAGCGCCTGCTCGCGCGCGCGCTTCGCGAAGAACCAGGCGAACAGCAGCGCGCCGATGTAGTACGGCACGCCGAACACCAGCCAGTTCGCCAGCCCGTGGCGCCACGAGTACTCGCCCACGCCGAGGATGCCGCCGTACCAGGTGGCGACCAGCGTCGCCACGAACGCGGGCAGGGTGACGCGCCGGCCGGCGACCAGGTAGTCCACGGCGCTCGGGCGGCGCCGGAACGCGCCCGCCCACACCGCGGCCAGGAAGCCGAAGTAGAGGAGGATCAGCCCCCAGTCGAGGGGGCTCTGGCTGAACACGATCGGCAACCCCGTGCGGGGGCGCCGCCGGTCGAGTGCCCGGCAAGAAAAACGCCGCCCGCGAAGGGACGGCATGAAGGCAACCGGAGAGCTCGCTTGTCTTCGCCGTTTCCCTACGCTGGTATGACCCAGTTCAGGTTCGGAGGGTGTGCTCTCAGGCCGGCCGATATCGGCCGACCACCCCTAACGACGCGCCCGCGCTCGCGCGCAGACGGAAGAGAAGATGCGACGGAGGGCGGCTGGATGCAAGCGGAATCTCGCGCTCTGGATTCGCGGGACGGATGGCCGGGGGCGGAGCGCCGTCGCGCGGCGGCGGCTACTTCACAGCGGCGGAAGCCGGCGGCGTCTCCTGTCCGGCCCACACCGTGACCATCGGCGTCGCGAGCGGGCGCCCGACCGCGCAGGAGTCGAACAGCGCGGGCGCGGTGCGCTTCTCGCGCCCGGCGTGCCGCACCGATACCGCCCACCAGCGCTCGCCCGCCGCCTGCGCGCGGCGCACGGCCTCGGGCCGGACGCGCAGCTCCGGCGGGACGAGTTCGGGCGCCGCGTAGTAGGGAAGCCGCGGGCCCTCGAGCACCAGCCGCTGCCGGCGGAACCACGGGACGTGGTGCCTGAAGAAGAACAGGCCGTGCGTGTCGCCGAAGAACACGAGGTCGTCCGGCCGTGCGTGCGCGCGCAGGAACTCGGCCGCGCGCTGGAGCTGCGCCGCCTCGGGGAGCGGGCGGTGGAGGACGGCGGCGCGCGCGTCGAGGAGCACGACGACCGCGGCCGCGAGCCACCGGGCCGCAGCCCAGCGCAGGCCCGTGATGCCGGCCGCCAGCAGCGCGCACCACGCCGGCACGACGAAGTCCATGTAGCGCTCGGTGAAGAGCGGCACGCGCGTGGCGGACACGACCCACACCATCGCGACCGGCGCGAAGCCGGCAAACCACAGGATCCGGGCCCCGCGTCGCTCGCGTGCGCGGAACAGCGGGAGCGCCGCGAGCGCGAAGAGCGGAGCCACCAGCCAGAGGCCGCCGAAGGTGAGGTGGCGCGCCCAGTCCAGGAGGTCGCGCGGCGTGGCGAGCCTGAGCCAGTGCTCGCCCTGGTAGCGGTGGGCCTGGTGGAGGAGCGTCACGAACTGCGGCACGAAGAGCACCGCCACCGCGAGGTGGAGCGCGATCCAGCCGGCCAGCCACCGCGGCCGGCGGCGCAACGCCACGAGCCCCCAGAGCCCGAGGAACGCCAGCGGCGCCACCGCCCAGTAGAGCGAGTAGAGCGCGGCGGTCGCGCTCAGCACGAACGCCAGCCCGTCGCGCACGCGGCCGCGCTCGATCCAGCGCCACGCCATCCACGTGGCGAGCGTCACCAGCAGCCACATCAGGCCGTAGGCGCGCGCCTCGTGCGAGAACGCGAGGTGCACGGGGTGGAGCGCGAGCAGCAGCGCGGCGAGCAGCGCGGCGCGGCGCCCGAACAGCTCGCGCGTGAACCCCCACAGCACCGGGATGGTGAGCAGGCCGAAGAGGATGGAGAGCGACTTGATCCACAGGTCGCCCTCGCCGCCCAGCCCGCGCCACAGCCATTCGAGCAGGAAATGGAGCGGCGGGTGCAGGTCCTGAGCCAGCACGCCCAGGATCCCGGCGGGCCCGAGGCGGGAGACCCACAGCGTGAAGATCTCGTCGAACCACAGCGGCGTGTCTGCCGCCTCGCGGAAGCGCAGGAACGCGGCGGCCGCCACGATCGCGGCCAGCGCCCAGAACTCGAGGCGCGCGACGCGCGCGGCGTCCGCGGGGCGTGAAGCGGGGCTGGTCAGCAGTTCGGCGGGCTGGCTCATGGGGCGCCGCAGTATCGCATCGCTGCCGGGAGGTCGCCAGAGCCCGCGCCGTGCCCGCCCGCGCCCGCCTGTCCACTCCCGTTCGCGCTGCCGCGCCGGCGCGACTGCGCCCGAGCCGCGGGCGGGACTCCAGGCGCAGACGCCGCGGCCCGGGAGCCCGCCCCCGGTCCGGCGGTCCGGCGCACGTGCGCCTACCCCGAGCGAGCCCTTGTGTGCGGGGGGTTGATTGCCTAACGTCCAGTCGTGCCGCGCCGGGCCGCCCCTCGTCCCGCGCTCGCCGACCTGCGTCCGGCCCCGCGGCGGCACGTCCGATCCCTCGTGCGAGATGGAGGGGGAGACGATGGCCCGCGAAGCCGCAACGACATGACCGACCAGGAACGCGACCTCACCTGCCTGCTGGGCATGCAGGCCGGCGACACCCGGGCGCTGGCGGAACTCTACGACCGCCACGCGGCGCTGCTCTACCCGGTGTGCCACCGCATCCTGCGCGCCGAGGCCGACGCCGAGGACGCGTTGCAGGACGCGTGGCTCCAGGTCTGGCGGCGCTCGGCGGTCTACGACGCGCGCCGCGGCACGGTGGCGGCGTGGCTGCTCGCGGTGGCGCGCAGCCGCGCGCTCGAACGCCGCCGCGGCCTCGCCGCCCGCGGACGCGCCGAGCACGCGGCGGACGCGGAGCCGGTGACGCCGCCGGCGGAACCGCCCGCGGGCGCCGCGCCGGGGCAGCCGGACGTTTCCGCGCGCGACGCGCTGGCCCAGCTCGAGCCGCAGCAGCGGCAGGCGCTGGAGCTGGCCTACTTCCGGGGCCTCTCGCCGGGCGAGATCGCCGCCAGGCTCGGCGTGCCGCCGGCCACCGTAAGGTCGGTGACGCGGCAGGGCCTGATCCATCTGCGCGGGGGGCCGCCCCGGGAGGAATGGCCGTGAGCGCCCACCCGGAGGAATGGCTGGATCTGTGCGCGGGCTACGCGCTCGACGACCTCTCGGCGGCGGATCGCCGCCGCCTCGAGGAGCACCTCGAGCACGGCTGCGCCGCATGTGAGGAGACGATCGCGGACTGCTCGTCCGCGACCGTCACGCTCGCGCGGTCCGCTCCCGCCGGGATGCCGTCGCGCGCGCTGCGCGAGCGGGTGCTGATCGCCGCGGGCTCGGTGCGCCACCCGATGCCGTCGCCCGAGCCGGTCGGGGAGGGCACGCGCGCCGTCGCGCTCGAGCCGCCGCGCCGCCGGGAGTGGGTGAGCTACGCCCTTTACATGGCCGCCGCGCTGCTGCTCTACACCGCGCTGTCGCAGTGGCACCAGGGGTCGCTGCTGCGCCGGGAGCTGGCCGAAGCGCGGCGCTGGTCCCCGGTGATGGATGCGCCCGGCGCGCGCTTCGCCGAGTTCCGGCTCACGCCGGCGGGCGCCGCCGATCTCAGGGCGCGTGCGGCCTACGACCCCGGCACGCGGCGCGCGGTACTGGTGTTCGAGAACTTCAAGGCGCCGCCCGGGAGCGAGTACGAACTGTGGGCGATCCACGGCACGCAGCCCTCGGCGCTCGGGTTGATCCGGCCCGATGCCGCGGGACGCGCGGTGATGCGGCTCGAGGATGCGGGAGACCCGCGCACGCTCGCGGCCTTCGCGGTGTCGCTCGAGCCCGCCGGCGGCGCGCCCGCGCCGGGCGCGCCCCGCGGCCCGGTGGTCCTGGTCGCGAGCATCGGCCGATGAGCGCGGGCGACGCCTTCGCGTTCGTCGCGCCGCTTGCCGCGCTCGGCGAGGGCGCCCATCCGTGGCGTGGCCCTTGCGACCCGGCGGGAGCCGAGCGCTGCCCCCGTTGAAGCGACTGCGGTTGCGCGCGTCGCGCGCGCGGATGATGGGGTTCGCATGCACCGGCGGGTACGGCGGTCGTACGCACAGGTACGCCCGGCGCCCGGACAGGAGGAGACGACCATGATGAGCAGGAAGTGGATGGCGGTGGCGATGGCCGGCGCGCTGGCGGTGGCGTCGCTGGTCGCATTGGCGCTGGCGCAGGAGTCGCGTGATTCGAGGCCGGCCCCGCCCGCGCCCGCGGCGGAGCGCCTCGACGATGGCTGGGACGGCGGCCCCGGCCCGATGGACGGGCCGATGATGCACGGCCCCGGCATGGGAGGGCCCGGGATGCGTGGGCCCGGGATGCGGATGCGCGGCGGCATGGCGCACCGCGCGCAGATGCTGCGCGCGCTCGACCTGAGCCCCGAACAGCGTGAGAAGGTCGCCGACATCCGCGAGCGCGAGCAGCGCAAGGCGATCGGCATCCGCGCCGAGCTCGCGACCGCGATGCTCGACATGCGGAAGCTGATGCGCGAGGAGCACCCCGATGGGCGCCGCATCGACGCCCAGATCGATCGGATCGCCGGGCTGAAGGCCGGCCTGCGCAAGGCGCAGGTCGCGGCGATGCTCGAGATGCGCTCGCTGCTCACACCCGAGCAGCTGCGCAAGTGGCGCGGGATGCGGATGGGTTGAAGCGCGCGTTCGGACGACGGCAGCCGACCGGCCCCGCCTCTGCGGTGGGGCCGGTCCCGTCTCGGGCGGCATGGCGAGGGGGTGCCGCGGAGCGATGCCTCGCAGCGGCATCTCGCGGCCCGCAGCGGGCGGCCACGCCCGGCAGCGGCGCTTCGCTGCGCCGCTTTGCGCCGGCAGGCCATGGCGGCGCCGCGCCTGCCGCACCCCGCGGTTCGCACGCGTCGCGTCCGTGCCCTATCCTCGCGCGCATGGTGCGTCCTGACGAACGATCTTCGGATCGTTCCCGCTACACCGAACCAGCGGGTGTGAGTCCCGCCCGGGCAAGTACCGGAACGCCCGGTAGCAGGCCCCCGGCACGGGGAGAGATCGCCGTGGCCGAAGCGG
>JACRPT010000026.1 GCA_016223045.1 Candidatus Eiseniibacteriota bacterium | reverse complement strand
GTGTGGCTCGACGCAGCCGCAACGGCTGCACCATCGTGAGACCTCCTTGTCTCTGGGCTGCTGGACTTCGACAACCTCAGAGATAAAGGCAGGTCTCACGTTTTTCAAGCCCTTCGCCGATTCAGGCGAAACGATTTAGCCGGGGACAGGCCGCCGATGACGCCCGATCTGCCGGGGTACCCGCGCGCAGCGCGGGTCGCGCCCGGCCGCTGCACCGCGTCCCGGCCGTTCTCGACGGTTTCATCGGTCAACCCCCAATCGTTCGCTCTCCGGGTCTCCCAGCCATGTTCGTAGGCGTCGTCCGCATCGAGTTGCACCTGCCGGGGGCGGGCTCCCTGAAGGAGAAGCGCGCGGTCGTGCGCGGGCTCAAGGACCGCATCCGCACGCGGGTGCACGCGGCGGTCGCCGAGGTGGACCACCAGGACCTGTGGCAGCGCGCGGCGCTGGGCGTGGCCGTGGTCTCGGGGGAGCGACGGCAGGTGGCCGAGATGCTCCAGGCCGTGCGCAACCTCGCGGGTGGCACGCCCGGCGCGGAGCTCCTCGACTGGCAGGAGCAGCAGCTATGAGGATCCGTCCGGAACGGGTGGCCGGGCTCATCCGGCGCGAGATCGCGGAGATCCTCGAGCGCACGCTCAACGATCCGCGGCTCTCCGGCGTGGTGAGCGTCACCGATGTCGAGGTGCCGCAGGACCTCTCGATGGCGCGCGTCTACGTCAGCGTCCTGCCCACCGGCGAGGAACGCGAGCGCGCGCTGGCCGCGCTCCAGCGCGCCGCGGGCTTCGTGCGCAAGGCGCTCGCGCCACGGCTCGGCCTGCGCGAGATGCCCGAGATCCGCTTCCTCCTCGACACGTCGATCGAGCGCGGCGCCCGGGTCGAGGAGATCCTCCGCAGGATCTCGCGCGGCGAGGCGGTCGCGGACGAGGAGGAGACCGGTGCTGGACAAGCCCACCGGAGTGACGTCGCACGACGTGGTGGACGCCGTGCGCCGCCGGCTGCGCGCCGGGGGCGCGGGCCACCTCGGCACGCTCGACCCGGGCGCGAGCGGGCTGCTGGTCGTGGCGATGGGCGCGGCCACGCGCTGCGCCGCGGTGTGGCAGGGTGGGGAGAAGACCTACGAGGCCACGGTGCGCTTCGGCGTCACCACCGCCACCCAGGACCTGCAGGGTGAGGTGATCGCGCGGCGCGAAGCGTCCCTCGAAGAAGCGCAGGTGCGCGAAGCCGCGCGTGCGTTCGTCGGCGCGCTCGACCAGGTGCCGCCGATGGTCTCGGCGCTCAAGGTGGGCGGCCGGCGCCTCTACGAGCTGGCGCGGCGCGGGCAGGTGGTGGAGCGTGCGCCGCGCCGCATCGAGGTGCGGGCGTGGGAGTGGCTCGCCTTCGACCTCCCGGAGGCCACCTTCCGCGTGCGCTGCTCGGGCGGCACCTACGTGCGAACGCTGGCCCACGACCTGGGCGAGCGGCTCGGCACCGGCGGCGCGCTCAAGAGCCTGCGCCGGCTGCGCAGCGAACCGTTCGGGCTCGAGCGCGCGATCCCGCTGCGCGAACTGGACGCGGTCCCCGCGGAGGAGGTGCTGGCGCGGGCGGGGGTGCCGCTCGACACCGCTCTGGAGGTGCTCCCGCCGGTGGCGCTCGACGCGGGCGCGGCGGCCGAGCTGGGCTTCGGGCGCCCGGCGCTGGTGGAGCCGGGCGGGGCTCCGCTCGGCGCCGGACCGCGCTCGGTGGTGCTGCGCGACGCGGCGGGACGCGCGCTCGCGCTGGGCGAGCTGGTGCCCGCCCCCGTCCCCGGCGGACCCGCGCCGGGCGGCGCCCGGGTGCTGGCCTGCCCCCACGTCGTGTTCCCGTGGGCGGTGCGGCGGGAGCGGCCATGAGCGGCCCGGGACCGGCCCCGGCGCCCCCGGACCCGCGGACCCCGGGCGCCGGCCCGGGCACGGCGGTGGCGGTGGGGGTCTTCGACGGCGTGCACCTCGGGCACGCCGCCATCCTCGCGACCGCGCGCGCCGCGGCGCGTGGCGGCCGCTGCGTCGTGGTGAGCTTCGACCCGCACCCCGGCGTGGTGCTGGCGCGCACCTTCCAGCCGCAGCCGCCGCTCACGCCGATCCCGGAGAAGCGCGAGCGGCTGGCCGCGCTCGGCATCCGCGAGTTCGAGGTGCTGCCCTTCACGCGCGAGCTGGCCGCGCTCGAGCCCGAGGACTTCGTGGCGCGCTACCTGGTCGAGCCCCACGCGCCGCACACGCTGGTGGTGGGTGAGAACTTCACGCTGGGTCGCGACCGCACGGGGGACGTGCCGCGGCTGCGCGGGATCGGCACGCGCGCGGGCTTCACCGTCGAGGCGGTGCCGCTGCTCCAGATCGAGGGCGCGCCGGTGAGCAGCACGCGCATCCGCGGCCTGCTCGCCGAAGGGCGCGTCGCCGAGGCCGCGCGCCTGCTCGGCCGTCCCTACGATCTCACCGGGCGCGTGGTGACCGGCGAAGCGATCGGGCGCACGCTCGGCTACCCCACCGCGAACCTGCGACTCCACGAGGAGAAGCTGGTGCCGCGCCACGCCATCTACGCGGTGTGGACCCGCATCGCGGGCGAGCCGGAGCGCCGTCCGGGGGCGATGAGCATCGGTGTGAGACCCACCTTCGGCGGCCAGGTGCGCTCGCTCGAGGTGCACCTGCTGGACTGGGACGGCGACCTGGTGGGGCGCGACCTCACGGTCGAGATGGTGGAGTGGCTGCGCCCCGAGTACCGCTTCGACTCGAAGGAGGCGCTGGTCGAGGCGATGGGCCGCGACGTGGCCGAGGCGCGCCGCATCCTCGCGGCCGCCGCGGCGGGAGCTCAGCCGGAGCCGACCTCGAGGAAGAGCCGCTCGTAGTCGGCGATCATGCGTTCGCGGGTCAGGCGCGCGCGCGCGTCCGCGCGCGCCGCCGCCCCCATGCGCGCCCGCAGCGCGGAGTCCCCGAGCAGGCGCTCGATCGCCGCGGCGAGCGCGGCGGCGTCTCCCGGGGGGACCAGCAGCCCGGTCTCCTCCGCTCTCACCACGTCGCGGATCGAGCCCACGTCGGTGCTCACCACCGGCGTGCCGCTGGCGAGCGATTCGACCAGCGTGACCGGGAAGGTCTCCACCACCGGCAGCGAGCACAGCACCGCCACGTCGCTCGCACGCTGGATCTCGGGCGTGTCGTGGCGCGCGCCCAGGAACGCGACCTCGCGCCCGAGCCCGAGCGACCTCGCCCGGCGCTCGAGCGCGGCGCGCTCGGGCCCGTCACCCACGACCACGAAGCGCGTCCCGGGACACCGGGCGGCGAGGGCCGCCGCGGCGCGCAGGAACAGCCGGTGGTCCTTCTCCGGCCGCAGCGCTGCGACGATGCTCACGACCGGGGCGCCGTCGGGCCAGCCCAGCGCCCGCTTCGCCGCGGGGCGGTCCTCGGCGGGGCGGAAGCGCGCGGTGTCCACGCCGCTGGGGATCACGGCGAAGCGCTCCGGGGCGAGGCGGAAGCGGCGCACGAGGAAGTCGCGGTGGCTCGGGGCCAGCGCCACGAAGCGGTCCGCGACCGGCAGGGCCGCGGCGTTCGCCAGCGCGTGCTGGAGCCGGTCACCGGACTTGCCGGTGGAGTGGAAGCCCAGCACCAGGCGCGGGCGCGGCGCGGCGCGGCGCAGCCGGCCGGCCCAGAACAGCGGGAGCGCGCTGTCCGCCACGTAGACCAGGTCGGCCTGGAGCTCGCGGAGTGCCGCGGCGAGCCGCCGGCCGGCCCGGGGGTCCCAGCGGCTCGCCGCCAGCCCGCTCACCACCTCGAGCCCCGCGGCGGCCAGCTGCTCGCCCACCGGTCCCGGTCCGTACAGGTTGACGGCCAGCGGCTCGATGCGGGCCCGGTCGAGCCCGGCGACGATGGTCTGGACCAGGCGTTCGGCCCCGCCGATTCCCAGCGACGACTGGAGGAAGGCGACTCTCACGGGCGGCCCGGTCCTTCGAAAGTGCGCACGGCCGGGCACCTTAGCACGCGGGGGGCCGGCCGGGAATCGCGGCGGGGCTTTGCCAGACGGGTTCCGGGATGGTAGGTTACCCCGTCGCTCCGGACTGAGCGGCCACCATCCCAACGCTCGGCCACGCGGGAGCTTGCACCCGGTGGCAGGGCCTGTTCATCCCCGTCTCGTTGCAGGAGGAGATCGCGTGACGCTCTCCAAGGAGCAGAAGCAGGGGATCATCGTCAAGTTCAAGCTGCACGAGGGCGACTCGGGTTCCCCCGAGGTCCAGATTGCCCTGCTCACCGAGAAGATCCACTACCTCACCGAGCACTTCAAGGTTCACAAGCGCGACCACGCATCGCGCCGCGGGCTGCTGCGCATGGTGGGCCAGCGCCGCCGGTTGCTGGATTACCTGAAGGCGACCAAGGTGGACCGGTATCGCAAGGTCGTCAAGGAACTGGGGCTGCGTCGCTAGGCGGCCCGTGAGAACGGAAGCGCCCGCGCCCTGCGGGCGCTCCACGGCGGGGGAAATGGTCCCCCGCATGCGCCCCCCGGCCCTTCGCTTCCCGGGGCGGCGTTCGAGGGGCCACGGCGGGTGCCGTGGCCAGTAGGCGAGAGGACAGGACTCCATAGATGGAAGAGCAGAAGGTTTCCGTACAGCTGGGCGACCAGACCCTCCAGATCAGCACCGGCAAGATGGCCAAGCTGGCCGGCGGCTCCGCCGTGGTCCAGCTCGGCGGCACCGTGGTGCTGGTGGCCGCCAGCGCGGCCAAGACCGCGAGCCCGAACCGCGACTTCGTCCCGCTCACGGTCGACTACCGCGAGCGCACCTACGCCGCCGGCAAGATCCCCGGCGGGTTCTTCAAGCGTGAGGGCAGGCCCACCGAGAAGGAGGTCCTCTCTTCGCGGCAGATCGACCGCCCGGTCCGCCCGCTGTTCAGCAAGCAGTTCCCCTACGAGACCCAGATCATGGCCACCGTGATGTCCTCCGACCAGGAGAACGACGCCGACGTGCTGGCGCTGGTCGGCGCCTCGGCGGCCATGAGCCTCTCGGACATCCCGTTCCCCGAGCCGATCGGCGGCGTCCGGGTGGGACGCGTGGACGGTCGGCTCGTGGTGAACCCGACGTGCTCCCAGCTCGACGAGAGCGACATGGACATCGTGGTGGCGGGCACCGCCGACAACATCATCATGGTGGAGGGCGGCTCGCGCGAGGTGGCCGAGGCCGACCTCGTCGCGGCTCTCGAATTCGCGATGGAGCACATCCGCGGCATCGTCGCCATCCAGCGCGAGCTGGTGGAGCGCTGCGGCAGGCCCAAGCGCCCGCTCGTCACCCCGCCCGACACCGGGGAGCTCAGGTCGGCGCTCGACCAGGGCTACCGCGAGCGGTTGCGCCAGGCCATCCGCATCCCGGGCAAGGAGGCGCGCCAGGAGGAGGTCGACCGCATCACGACCGAGGCGGTGGCCGGCCTCAAGGAGCGCTTCGCCGAGCAGGAGCTCTACATCGGCAAGATCCTGCACGACATCGAGCGCGACGAGCTGCGCAACACGGTCCTCTCCGAGGGCGTGCGCGCCGACGGGCGCGGGCTCGACGACATCCGCAAGGTGACGGTCGAGGCCGGCGTGCTGCCGCGCACTCACGGCTCGTGCCTGTTCACGCGCGGCGAGACCCAGGCGCTGGCGGTCTGCACGCTCGGCACCAAGAGCGACGAGCAGCGCATCGAGGAGCTGGAGGGCCAGTCCTGGAAGAGCTACATGCTCCACTACAACTTCCCGCCCTTCAGCGTCGGCGAGGTGCGTCCGATCCGCGGGCCCGGCCGGCGCGAGATCGGCCACGGGGCGCTGGCGGAGCGCGCCATCGAGCCGGTCATCCCGGCCGACACGGCCTTCCCGTACACCATCCGCCTGGTGAGCGACATCCTCGAGTCGAACGGCTCGTCGTCGATGGCCACGGTGTGCGGCAGCTCGATGGCGCTCATGGACGCCGGCGTGCCGATCAAGGCGCCGGTGGCCGGCATCGCCATGGGGCTCATCAAGGAGGGTGAGCGCGTCGCCGTGCTCACCGACATCCTGGGCGTCGAGGACCACCTCGGCGACATGGACTTCAAGGTGACGGGGACCCGCGAGGGCGTCACCGCGTTCCAGATGGACACCAAGATCGGCGGGATCTCGTTCGAGGTGCTGCGCAGTGCCCTGCAGCGCGCACGGGCGGGTCGCATGCACATCCTCGAGATCATGGAGCGGACGCTCTCCGCGCCCCGTCCCGAGATGTCGCCCTACGCGCCGCGCATCCTCATCCTCAACATCCCGCCGGACAAGATCCGCGAGGTCATCGGCCCGGGCGGCAAGATCATCAAGCGGATCACCGAGGAGACCGGCACCCAGATCGACATCGAGGACTCGGGCGAGGTGCGCATCGCCGCCATCAACAGCGAGGGCGGCCGGCGCGCCGAGGAGCTCATCCGCAACATCACCGAGGACCCCGAGGTCGGCAAGGTCTACCAGGGCAAGGTGCGCAGCGTGGTCACCTTCGGCGCTTTCGTGGAGATCGTGCCGGGCCGCGACGGCCTGCTCCACATCTCGGAGATCGACTACCACCGGGTGGCCAGGACCGAGGATGTCCTCAACGTCGGCGACATCGTGATGGTCAAGGTCATCGGCGTGGACCGCGACGGCAAGATCAAGCTCTCCCGCAAGGCCCTGCTGCCGGAGCCGGAGGGCGGGGTGCCCGCCGGAGCGGCGGGAGGCCGGGAGCGGGACCGCGACCGGGATCGTGGTCGCGAGCGGGACCGCGACCGGGGCCGCCGCCGCTGAGCGGCCCTTCCATCGCGAGGTCTCAGCCGGGTGGCAGGGCGACCTGCCACTCGGCTTTTCCGGCTCGGGGCGTGCACTCAGGGGGCGCAGCATGACGGACCTCGGCTACCGCAAGGCGCTCCTCCCGTCCGGCATCACGCTCCTCACCGAGGGCGTGCCGGACCGGCGCTCGATCGCGGTCGGCGTGTGGGTCAGGGCCGGCGCGCGCGACGAGCCGGCCGAGCTGCTCGGGATCTCCCACTTCATCGAGCACATGATGTTCAAGGGCACCGAGCACCGCGACGCCCGCGCCATCGCCGCGAGCCTCGAATCGCTGGGCGGGCACCTCGACGCCTTCACCGCGCGCGAGGAGGTCTGCTACTACGCGCGCGCCCTCGCCGAGCACCTGCCCGAGGTCGTGGACGTGCTCTCCGACATCGTGTGTCACTCGCGCTTCGCCGAGACCGAGGTGGACCGCGAGAAGTCGGTGGTGCACGAGGAGATCTCCTCGTGCGAGGACAACCCGGAGGACAAGATCGTGGACCTGCTCTGCGAGCAGGTGTGGGGCGGGCACGCGCTGGGCCGCCCCATCCTCGGCACGGCCGAGACCGTGACGGGCCTCAGCCGCACGCTGCTGCGCGGCTACTTCAGCAGCCGCTACCGGCCGGACCAGCTGGTGGTCGCGGCCGCCGGCGCGGTCGAGCACGATCGCGTGGCGGAGCTGGTCGTGCGGCACTTCGCGCCACCCCGGGGCGAGCGCCTGCCGTTCTCGGAGCCGCCCCCGCCGTTCCGCCCCTCGCTCCAGCACGTGCGACGCGACGACCTGCACCAGCTCTATCTGGCGCTCGCGACGCGCGGCGTGGCGTACACCGATCCGGAACGCTATGCGCTGGTGGTGCTCAACACCCTCCTCGGCGGCGGCATGAGCTCGCGGCTCTTCCAGAGCGTGCGCGAGGAAGCGGGGCTGGCGTACTCGGTCTACTCCACCGCGGACTTCTACCGCGACGCGGGCATGATTTCGATCCAGCTCGGCGTCTCGCCCGAGCGCGGCCGCGAGGCGCTGGCACGGGTGCGCGAGGAGCTCCAGCGCCTGTGCGACGAGGGGCCGACGGAGCAGGAGGTCGCGGCGGCGCGCTGGCAGATCAAGGGCAGCGTGGTCATGGGGCACGAGAGCGTCTCGAACCGCATGGTCCATCTGGCCCACGAGGAGATCTACCGCGGCCACTACACGCCGCCCGAGGAGCAGGTGGCGCGCGTGCTGGCCGTGACCCACGCCCAGGTGAAGGACGCGGCGCACCGCTTCCTGAGCCCCGGGCACTTCGTGCTCACCGCGCTCGGTCCCGCACCGGGCGGGGTGCTCGGCGATCGCGACTGGCCGATGGCGGCTGGCGAGCAGGCTCCCGCGCCCGCTCCGGGCGCGGCGGCCGGAAGCGCGGGCGCGGCGGCCCGCGCGCGCCACGAGGCCTGATCCAGCGCCGGAGCGCGCGGGCCGGGAGCACCTCGGAGCGCCCGAGCGGGACGAACCCGCCGTTCGCGCGCACCGCCTCGTCGTCGGCCGCGCGGACCCGCTGCCGCGCGCGCTGCTTCCCGGGCGCGCGCGGCGCCCGCGCCACGCCTGCGGCCGGCGCCCACGCGGCCCCGGCCGGCCGCCGCACGCGCGTCACCGGCCGCGACACGGCGGGCAAGCAGGGGTTTGACAGCGACATGGAGCGGCTCCCATAGTGTCGCGCGATGCCAGCGACCTGCCACCGGCACTGGACTTGCGACAGCCCAGAGGCGCATGACTCCCGCCCCGCAGGCTAGAGGCCGTCGCTCGCTTCCTCCAGTGCCATCCTCTCCCGGGGACCTGCATGCCGCGGCGCTGGCCGTGCTGCTCTCGGTCGCGCTGGTCGCGCCCGCGCCGGCTGCGGATTCCACGCTGGCGCCGCCGCCCGACAGCGGCGACATCACGGCCTCGGTCCTGGTGCCCGGGCCCGGCGGGCGCCAGGTGCTGCCGCCGGCGGCCGAGCCGTTCCGCATCGGCGAGTCGCTGAAGTTCTCGGTGCAGTACGGCTTCATCCACGCCGGCAGCGCGTGGCTCGAGGTCCCCGCGGTGCGCGACTGGAGCGGGCGCCCGGTCTATCAGCTGGTGGCGCGCGCCGAGTCGAACGCGTTCTTCAGCCGCTTCTACAAGGTTCGCAACCGCATCGAGTCCTACTGGGACCGCCACGGGCTCTACAGCTGGCGCTACTTCGAGGACCGGCGCGAGGGGCGATTCAAGACGCGGAGCGAGATCGTGTTCGACCACGACAGGAACCAGGCGGTCTACGACGACGGGCGGGTCTTCCCGACCCCGCCGCGGGTCCAGGACGCGCTCTCGTCCTTCTACTACACGCGTTTCCAGGCCCTGCCGCTGGGCGGCAGCGTGGTGTTCGACTATCATGCGAGCCGCAAGAGCCAGCCGCTCCGGGTGAAGGTGCTCGGCCGCGAGCGGATCGAGACCCCCGCGGGGACGTTCGACTGCGTGGCGATCGAGCCGATCCTCAAGGCCGGCGGCATCTTCAAGAACCAGGGCCGACTCGTGATCTGGATCACCGATGACAGCCGCCGTATGCCGGTGCTGATGAAGAGCAAGGTCATCATCGGCTCGATCAGCGTCGTGCTGGTGGACGCCAGGCCCGGCACCTGATGGGACGCTACCGCGAGGCCGACCTGTCGCGGCTCACGGTGGGCCGGGTGCCGTCGCGGCCCACCCGGGTGAGCGTGGCGGACTTCGCCCGCCCGCTCGACCCGGCCGCGGCCGCCGCGGTGCTCGACGCGCTCCCCGACCAGCTCGCCGCGCGCGCCCTGCGCGAGGTGGTGGCGCGCGTGGTCGAAGCCCGGCGCACCGGCCGCCCGGTCCTCGCCATGTGCGGGGGCCACGTGGTCAAGGTGGGGGTGCCGCCCTGCCTCATCGCGCTCATGGAGCGCGGCGTCGTCACCCACCTCGCGATGAACGGGGCCGCGGCGATCCACGACGTCGAGATCGCCCGCATCGGCCGCACCTCGGAGGACGTCGAGGCCAACCTCCACGCCGGGAGCTTCGGCATGGTGGACGAGACCGGCGACTTCATGAACGGCGCGATGCTCGAGGGCGCGCGGCGTGGCGAGGGGCTCGGCGAGTGCTGGGGCCGCGCCCTGGCGGAGGAGAAGCCCCCGCACGCGGACGTGAGCCTGCTCGCGAGCGCGCACCGGCTGGGCATCCCGGCCACGGTGCACGTGGCCGTCGGCGCGGACACCATCCACTACCACCCGCGCTGCGACGGCGCCGCGCTCGGTGCGACCACGCTGCGCGATTTCCGCATCCTCGCCGCCGCGCTCGCCGAGGCGCGGGGCGCCGTGGCGCTCAACCTGGGCTCCGCCGTCCTGCTGCCCGAGGTGTTCCTCAAGGCGCTCGCGGTGGCCCGCAACCTGGGCGCCGACCTCTCCGGGCTCACCACCGTCAATCTCGACCAGATCCAGCACTACCGGCCGCGGGTGAACGTGGTGGAGCGGCCCACCCGGGCACCGGGGGCCCGCGGCTACGCGCTGACCGGCCACCACGAGATCATGGTGCCGCTGCTGGCCGCCGCCGTGCTGGCTCGTCTCGCCGAGGCGGGCGCGGCATAGGGCTTGCGTTGGATTGCCCCCGGCAGCCCGAACGGGAGTCGGCGGTTGACAGTCCCGGGAGCCCCCGCCTATACTTCAAGCCGCTTTCTCACCGCGACTTGCGGTGAACTTCTTGATCGCTGGCGGAGGCTCTTCGAGACGCATCTTGCTACCGCTTCGGGCAGGGCCTGGCAAGGATTTTGACCCTGCTGCTGGAACGTGAGCCGGGGGATCGCCCCCGTCCTGTCCCCTGCGTCTGGTGCCTCCTGGGCCTGATTGTGACCACAAGGCCCCGGTCCCCTGCGCAGGGAACCGGGGCCTTTTTCCCACCGATCGGGAGTGGACGTGATCCGAAACGGACTCCTCGTCTTCGCGGCCGGCCTGCTGCTGGCCTGGCCCGCGTCGGCGCGCCCCGCCATCAGCGCACAGACCGGCGCCGGCTCCGATTCCGTCGGCATGGACTGGAGCAAGGTGGCGGAGTACCGCATCGTCCCCGGCGACATGCTCAAGCTCAACTTCGGTCCATCCAGTACCGCCTCCGGGATGGACCTCGTCCGCGAGGCCCGGGTGCGGCCCGACGGCCGGATCTCGGTGTTCCCGGTAGGCGACGTGATCGCGGCCGGGCGCACGCCGGGTGAGCTGCAGGGCATGCTGCTCAGCCTGCTCTCCGGGGAGTTCAAGCAGCCGCGCGTCACCGTGGAGGTCAGCGAGATGGCCGGCAACCAGGTCCACGTGCTGGGCCGCGTGTCCAAGCCCGGCTCCTTCCCGGTCGGCCCGTTCACGACGCTGCTCCAGGCTCTCAGCGCGGCGGGCGGGTTCACCGACGACGCGGCGCGCAACAGCGTGCTGGTCTTCCACCGTGACGGCTCCAGCAACGTGAAGGTGGCGAGGGTCAGGGTGGACCGCATCCTCAAGGGGGAGGGTGACGTGCCGCTCTCGCGCTTCGACATCGTGTACGTGCCGCGCTCCACCATCGGGAACGTCGACGTCTTCGCCCGCCAGTTCTTCGGCGAAACCGCGCAGGTGCTGACCTTCGGGATGGTCGGCTGGGAACTGTTCAACCTCGACCGGGTGTTCCTCGTCCGGTCCACCGCCGTGCAGTAGGGGATCCGCCCGTGAAGCCCGACATCGCAGCCGGAGCGCCCACCGGAGGGCAGCGTGCCACCGCGCGCGAGTTCGTCGCCGTCGTCTTCCGGCGCCGCTGGCTCATCCTCGGGATGTTCCTCATCACCACCGCCACGGTGCTGACGGTCGCGTTCACCACGCCCGTGGCCTACGTCTCGTCGGGCCGGGTGCTGGTCAGGCGCGGCGAGCTGATGAGCGCGCTCGTGCCGGAGCGTCATCTCATGAACGACTGGGAGACCGACCTGGGCAGCGAGGTCCAGACGGTCAAGAGCTATCCCGTGCTCCAGCTCGCGCGCGAGCTGCTCAACGAGCATCCGCAGGCCGACGGCCGCCGCCTCGGCGTGAACGCCGGGCAGGTGGACGCCGAGGTGATGGGCAAGAGCAACGTGGTGGGGATCGCTTACCAGGATCGCGACCCCGAGGTGGCGCAGAAGGTCTGCGACGCCGTCATGCGCGCCTACATCGAGTATCGCCAGGGCTCGGAGCTGCGTTATCCGGAGAAGTTCTTCGACACCGAGATCACGAAGGCCGCGGCCGAGCTGGAGCGCTGGACCGAGCTGCGCCGCGAGTTCGCGAACCAGGCCAGCGTCGTGGACCTGGTGGAGCAGCGGCGCAACCTGATCTCCGTGCAGTCGACGCTCGAGCTGCGCCGCACCGAGGTCGCTGCCGACCTTGCCGAGGCGCAGGCCCAGCAGCGCATGATGCGCCAGCTCGAGCAGGACCCCGAAATCGACCTGCCGACGCTCGGCCAGGCGTACTCGAACGAGAGCGCGCTGGTCGAGATCAAGCGCCGCATCGTCGAGAAGCAGGGCCGGCTCGCGGAGCTGCGGGAGCGCTACCGCGAGGAGGCCCCGGAGATCCAGAACGCGATGACGACGCTCCAGACCCTGCGCGACATGCTCAAGCGCGAGGTCGCGTCGCGGCTGCAGATGTCCCAGTCCCGCATCGAAGCGCTCCAGTCTCGCAGGCAGGTCGTGGACCACGACATCGCGGTGGCCCAGGCCGCGCTGGACGCCATGCCCGACAAGGAGGCCCGGCTCGGCGAGATCGATCGGCAGATCGGGACCTGGAAGACCCGCTACGACGGGCTGGTCGAGAAGAGCAACCAGGCCAGGATCAACAAGAGCACCGACAACTCGATCATCATCTACATGCTGAACCCGGCCGGCCAGCCGGTGGCGCGCAACACGCGGGACTACGTGCGGCTCGCTCTCGCCCCGGCCTTCAGCCTGGTGGTGGGCATCGGCCTCGCGTTCTTCATCGATGGCCTCGATCTGACCGTCCACACCGCCGGGCAGGCCGAGGAGGAGATCGACCTGCCGGTGCTCGCGGCGATCACCGAACGCCGTCGGAGCGGCTAGGCCATCCACCGGGAGGTCACGCCCGCATGACCCGCATCTTCGACGCCCTCAGGAAAGCCCAGGCCACCCGGGCCCCGGCGGTACCCATCGGTCCGGTCCCCGTGCCCCCGGCGCCCTTCCCGGCGGGCCGGGCCGGGACGCCGCGTGCGGCCGCCGAGCGCCGGGTCGAGGGGGCGGAAGACCCGCGGCTCGCCGTCGTGCCCTTCACGGCCGGCGTGGCGCTGCCCGAGGACGTGATGCGCGAGATGACCGCCCTGCGCGTGAGCCTGGAGGTCGGGCTGGCCGAGCGGATGCCGCGCACCGTGATGTTCGCGAGCTCGCAGCGAGGTGAGGGGACGACCACGGTGGCGGTCCAGTTCGCTGCCGCGCTGGCGCGCGACGACCGGCTGCGCGTACTGCTGGTGGACGCCCATGCCCGGCGGCCGGCGCTCGATGCGGGCGCGGCGGCCGCGTCCGGCCCGGCCGGCGCGGAACGCACCGCGCTCCCGCCCGGGGCCGATGGCGCGGCGGCCCGCAACCTGGACCTGCTGCCGCTGACGAAGGAGCAGCGCCGGGCCGGCATCCTGGCGCCCGCCGTGGTGCGCGATCGCCTCGAGGCGCTGGCCGGCGGCTACGACTGGATCGTGCTGGACGGTCCGCCCGTGCTCGAGTCCCCGGACGCCGCGCCGCTCGCCGCGGTGGTCGACGGGATCGTCGTCGTGGTCCGTGCCGGCCGCACCAAGCGCCCGGTGCTCTCTCGCGCCGTGGACCTGCTGCGCCGCGCCGGCGCGCGCGTGCTGGGGAGCGTCCTCAACCGCCGCCGTCTGGAGATTCCCGAGTTCATCTACCGGCGAATCTGATTCGCCCCGAACCCAGGTGACCCGCCCCCTGCCCGCGGAGCCCGTGCCTCTCGCATCGGACCGGACCGGCTCGCCCGTCGCCGAGCCGCTCGCAGCGGCGCTGTCGCTGGTGGACGAGTGGGCGGCCGGTGCGCGCGCCATCCTGCTCTCTGGGAGCCATGCCAGCGGAGAAGCCGTGTGGACCGACGTGGAGGGGCTGCGGCTCTCGCTCTCCGACCTCGACACCTACGCCGTGGTGGACAGCCGGGCCGCGCAGCGCGCCGCCGAGGCGCGGGCCCGCGCGGCGCTGCCGGGGCTGCGCGCGCGACTCCTCGCGCTCGGGTTCGCCGCGCCGCTCGAGGCCGCGTTCCTCACCGCCGGCGATCTGGCGCGGCTCGCCGCGCGTCCCGGTACGCTCGAGCTCAGGCGGCACGCGTGCGTGGTGAAGGGCGAGCCGGCGTGGCGCGAGCGCGTGCCCGCCTGGAGCGCCGGCGACGTCAGCGCCGAGGAGCGGCTGCTGCTGCTCGAGAACCGCGCCTTCGAGCTGCTGCTGGCCTGGCGCGGACTCGCCGCGGCGCCGGCGCTCGAACGCCTGCAGTCGCGGCACGCGGTGATGAAGACCGCGCTCGACCTGGCGGGCGTGCTGGCGCTCGCGGCGGGCGAATACCCGGACGGTGCGGCGGCGCGCGTGGAGGCGGCACGCCGCCGGCTCGCGACGTTCCCGCCCGGCGAGGCGGCGGCCGCAGCCGGGCTGCCGCGCCTGTGGGAAGCGGCGCTGCTCTGGCGCAGCGCGCCGCGCGCGGCGCCCGACCCCGCAGCGGCGCGGGCCGAGTGGGGGTGCGCCGCGCGGTCCTGGGTCGCGGTATGGCGCACGCTCGCGGGAAGGCCGGGGGAGGATGCCGGCGCGCTCGCGCTGCGCCTGGCGGCCCGGGCGCGCGCGCGGCGCCGCTGGCGCCAGGCGCTGTGGTTCGCCTCGCGCGGCGGTGCGGCGCCCACGCTGGGATCGCGGCTCCGCCACGCCCGGCGCGGCACGCCCCGGCACCGCCTGAACGCCAGCGCCGCGCTGCTGGTCTGCAGCGGTGCGCTGGCCACCGGATCGGAGCCCGCGCTCGACCCGGTGGCCCCGGCGCTGCGGCGGCTGGGAGTGCTCGCCGGTCCGGAGCTCGCCGGCTGGGACGCTGCGACTCGTGCGCTGCTGGTGGCCTGGGACCGCTGGCTGCTGGACGGCCAGCGCACCGAGGGCTGGCGGTGAGGCGGCGCATGGTGGTGCTGCTGGTGGATGCGCTGGGCTGGGAACTCGCCGCCCGCACCCCCGGCTTCGCCGCCATGCTGCCCGAGCGGCGCCGGCTCGAGACCATCCTCGGCTTCAGCTCGGGCGCGCTCCCCACGCTCTTCACCGGGCGCATGCCCGCCGAGCACGGCCGCTGGCTCATGTACCGGCGCGCCCGGCGCGGCACCCCGTTCGCCGGCTTCGGCGCGCTCGCGCTGCTGCCGCCGCGGCTGCAGCGGAGCTGGAAGCTCTCGCGCCTGCTGGCGCGCGCGGTGCGCGCACGCGGCGTGCGCGGCTACTTCGACCTGTACGACGTGCCGCGGCCGCTGCTCGCTGCCTTCGACCTGGCCGAGCGCGACGACATCTTCGCTCCCGGTGGGCTGCCGGGCGACTCCCTGTGGGATGCGCTCGAGCGCTCGAACACCCGCTGGCGTGGCTGGAACTGGCGCACGTCGGAAGCCGGCTCACTCGCCGCGCTCGAGCGCGCGCTCGAGTCGAGCCAGGAGGACTTCCTGTTCTGCTACACCGCCGGGCTCGACGCGCTGCTCCACCGCGAGGGCTCGCGCGGCGCGGGCGTGCGCGCACGGCTGGCCGCCTACGACGCCTGGCTCGACCGCCTGGCGCGCGCCGCGGCGCGGCGGGGCGAGGAGTTGTGGCTCTACCTGCTCTCCGACCACGGCATGGTGGACGTGACCTCGACCGTGGACGTGATGGGGCGCCTCGGCGGCCTGGCCGCGCGCTGGCCACGCGAGTACCTGCCGTTCTTCGACTCGACCATGGCGCGGTTCTGGTGGCGCGGCGCCGGGGCGCGCGACGCCGTGCGCACGGCGCTCGCGGACCTGCCGGGCGGACGCTGGCTCGACGACGCCGAGCTCGAGTGGGCGGGCGCGCGCTTCGCGCGTCACGACTACGGAGAGGACGTCTGGCTGCTCGATCCGGGCGCGCTCATGGTGCCCTCTTTCATGGGCGCGCGGCCGGTGGCGGCGATGCACGGCTACGACGCCGCGCATCCCGACATGGCGGCGCTGCTGTGGTCGAACCGCCCCGTGCCGGCGGAAGTCACCCACCTGCGCGACGTGCGCGGCTTCCTCGAGCGCGAGCTCGGGGCGCTGGGCGCGGAGGCCGCGTGAGGCCGGGCGAGATCGTCCACAGCGTCTCGCGCGGCGCGTTCTACCTGGCGCTCGAGAAGGTCGCGGCCCTGCTCTCGGGAGTGGCCTACTTCGCGCTGCTGCTGCGCTGGCTGGGCCCCACCAAGTACGGGATGATGGCGCTCGCCACCTCGTTCACCGGCCTCGCCACCATGGCGACCGGGAACTTCGAGATGTTCCTCGAGCGCTACGCCGCGGAGTACGAGGCGCGCGGCATGGTGCTGACACTGCGACGCGCGCACCTCATGGCGCTCGGCCTCAAGCTCGGGCTCGGCCTGGTCGCGAGCGCGCTGATCCTGGCGCTGGCCCCGGTGCTGGCGGGCCAGTTCGCCACGCCGGAGCTCACGGTCCTGCTGCCGCTGCTCGTGTTCACGGTGGCCTTCGACGGGTTCTCGACCACCGGGCGGGCCACGCTCTACGGCGCCCAGCAGTTCCGCTGGGTCTCGATGCTCGCCATCGTCTTCCACGTCACGAAGACGCTGATGGTGGGCGCGCTGTGGTTCGCGCACCAGGGGCTGGTGGCGCTCGCCGTCGGGCTGTCGGCGCTCACCGTGGCGCAGGGGCTGGCGCAGACCGCGGTGCCGATGTGGATGATGCGGCGGGCCGAGGACCGCGAGCCCGGCGGGCCGGAGACCCGCGGCCGCGGCCTGTTCCGCGCGATGCTGGGCTACTGCCTGCCGCTGCTCGGCGCGCGCGTGACGTTCATGTCCGGGCAGAACCTGAGCAAGATCATCCTCGGGAAGCTGTTCACCACGACGCAGCTGGGCTACTTCTCGTTCGCCTTCCAGACCATCGAGCGCTTCGTGGAGGTGGCACACACGCTGCCGTCAGCGCTGCTCCCGCCGCTCACGCGGCTGGTTGCCACCGGCGAGCGCGACCGGCTGCGCTCGGTCTTCGACCAGTCGCTGCGCCTGGTCCAGGTGGTGGCGTGCGGTCTCTCGTTCACGCTGTTCGCGTTCGCCCGCGAGCTGACGCTGTTCATCGGCAGCCCGCTGTTCGAGCCGGCCTGGCCGATCCTGCGCGTGCTGGCGCTGGTGCCGGTGGCGCGCACCGCGCAGCAGCCGCTCACCATGCTGTTCCAGGCCGCGCGCCGGCCGGCGACCGTGCTGGGGCTGGCGCTCGTCAAGTTCGTGACGGAGTTCGGCTGCTACTTCCTGCTGGTGACCTCGCTGGGGATCATCGGGGGGGCCTGGGCCAACCTCGCCGGGGCCACGGTCTCGTACCTGGTGGCGATGGCGGTGCTGGCGCGCGTCCTGCCCGGCACCGCGGGGCCGCGCGCGCGCACGGCGCTCACCGCGCTGGGGCTGCTGCTGCCGCTGCTGGCGCTCGCGCTGCTCGCGGACGCGCGGGCGGCGCAGGGCGCCGCCACGCTCGTGCACCTGCTGCTGGTGCCCGCCGGGGGGGTCGGGGTGTTCGCGCTCGGGCTGGTGCGCCGCTACGATCTGCAGCGCGTCGCCGAGATGCCGCTCCAGACCGCCTGGATGCGCCGGGTGCGGGACGTGCTGGTGGGGACGGTGGACCGCTTCGCCCGCGTGGTGGAGCCGCGGAGGATCCCATGAAGGGCGGCGCCCGGGTGCTGGTCATCGTGCCGGCGCACGACGAGGAGGAGAGCCTGCCGCGCACGCTCGCCGAGGTCCGCGCGGTGGCGCCCGCGGTGGACCTGCTGGTGGTGGACGACGGCTCGCGCGACGGCACCGCGCGGGCGGCGCGCGCGGGCGGCGTGCCGGTCGTGCGCCACCCGGTCAACCTGGGCGTCGGCGGCGCGCTGCAGACCGGATTCCGCTGGGCGGTGGAGCATGGCTACGACGTCGGCGTCCAGCTCGACGCCGACGGCCAGCACGACCCGGCGTGGCTGGCCGCGCTGCTGGAGCCGGTGCTGGCGGGCGCGTGCGACGTCAGCATCGGCTCGCGCTACGTCGCGCGCACCGGCTACCGCGCGCCGGTCGCCCGTCGCTTCGGCATGGTGCTGTTCTCGGGGCTGGTGAGCGCCGTGCTCCACCGGCGCATCACCGACACGACCTCGGGGTTCCGCGCCTACAACCGGCCGGTCATGGAGGTCTGCCAGCACGACTTCCCGAAGGATTTCCCCGATGCGCCCCTGCTCATCGCGCTCGCGCGGCGCGGTTTCCGCCTGCAGGAGGTCGCGGTCACGATGCGCGAGCGCCGGGCCGGGCGCTCGTTCTACACGCTTGGCAAGTCCCTGTATTACCCGTATAAGAACCTGCTGGCTTCGCTGATGGCGCTGCTGCAGCGGCCCGTCTAGGACCCGGAGGCCTCATGCACTTCCTCTCGAGGACCCAGATCATCACCGCGTTCGGCGCGGTGGCGCTCGTGTTCTACGTGCTCGACCTGGTGCGGCGGCGCAAGCTGTCCGAGGATTACTCGCTGCTGTGGATGATCGCCTCGCTGGTGGTGGCGGTGCTCGGCTTCTCGACCCCGCTGCTCACCTGGATCACCCGCGCGCTCGGCATCATGGGCGAGAGCTCGACGGTGTTCGCGTTCGGTCTCGGGTTCGCCACCGTGATGCTCCTGTACCTGTCGATCCGGCTCTCGCGCCTCGGCCAGGAGAACCACGCTCTCACGCGCGAGCTGGCCCTGCTGCGCCACGAGGTGGACCTGCTGCGCACCGCTGCCGCGCCGGGACCGCCCGGCACGGCGGGCGGGGAGCGCGCGTGAGCCGCTTCCTCAAGCTGTCCGTCGGCATCGCCATCTCGGCCGTCGCCGTGTGGGTCTCGATGCGCGGCGTCAGCGTGGCCGAGGTCGCGAAGGCGCTGCGCCACTCCAACGCCGTGCTGTTCTTCGCGGTGATGGGACTCACGCTGCTGGGCTTCTGGATCCGTGCGGTGCGCTGGCGCTCGCTGCTGGCCGAGCCGCGCACCGCCTCGCTCGACAGTCTCTACAGCGCCACCATGATCGGCTTCATGGCGAACAACGTGCTGCCCTTCCGGCTCGGCGAGTTCGTGCGCGCCTGGGCGCTGGCGCGGCGGGAGAGATGCTCCAAGACCATGGTGCTCGCCACCGTCGTGGTCGAGCGCGTGGTGGACATGCTCACCCTGCTCGGCATCCTCGGCATCACGCTCCTGGTGCACCGCTTCGAGCCGGGCGCGGGCGCCGAGGAGCGCAGGGCGGTCGAGCTGACGCGCGCCGGGGCGACCTCGCTCATCGTGCTCAGCGTGGCGTTCACCGCGATCCTCGTGTTCCTGGAGCGGCGGCCCCAGCTGGCGCGCGGGCTGGTACACCGGCTCTCGACCCGCCTGCCCGAGCGGCACCGCGGCAAGGCGGGGGTCGCGCTCGACCACTTCATCGAGGGCCTGGGCCTGTTCCGCGATCTGCCGCGGTTGCTCTGGGTGTTCCTGCTTTCGTTCGTGATGTTCGGCTGCTTCGCCGTGGCGCTGCAGGCCAGCATGGTCGCGCTGGGGATCCACCTGGCCTGGTACGCCGGCCTCACGCTCCTGGTCATCACCGCATTCGCCATCATGGCCCCGGCCGCGCCCGGCTACATCGGCACCATGAACGTGGCGTGCGTGGGCGGCCTCGCGCTGTTCCACGTGAGCGACCATGCGCTCTCCACCTCGTTCTCGTGGTTCTACTGGGCCGGCCAGTGGCTCCCGGTCACCGTCGTCGGCCTCTTCTACCTGCGCCGCGAAGGCCTGTCGCTGCGCTCGCTCGGCCAGGCGCAGGAGGGTGGCGGATGAGCGGGAGGGGAGAGGAAAGACCACCGGCGGGGAGGAGCAGGCATGGCTCCGGGTCGCGTCCGCGCGCCGCAGCCGGGCCCGGCCGCGTCCTACTTCCGGTAGTGCGCGACGACCTTCTTCACCGCCGCGACCACGTCCTCGACGTCCTCGCCGGACATGCCCGGGAAGAGCGGCAGCGTGACCGCGCGCCGGTAGGCGTCCTCGGTCACCGGGAACGCGCCGGCGGCGTGGCCCAGCGTGGCGCGGAAGTGAGGGTGGTAGTGGATCGGGATGAAGTGCACCGAGGTGCCGATGTTCTCGGCGCGCAGCTCCTGGATGAAGCTCGCGCGGTCGCAGCTCAGGCGCTCGAGTTCGAGCGCGATGGGGTAGAGGTGCCACGCGTGCACCGCCTCGGGACGCGCCGCCGGGCGCCGCACCTCGGGCACGTCGGCGAGCAGCGTGTCGTACCGCGCCGCGTGCTCGCGCCGCAGCCGCTGCATCTCGTCGAAGTGCTCGAGCTGCCCCAGCCCGATCGCGGCCAGCACGTCGCTCAGGTTGTACTTGAAGCCCGGCGCCGTGACCTCGTAGTACCACGAGCCGGTGTCGGTGTAGCGCTTCCAGGCGTCGCGGTTCATGCCGTGGAGCGAGAGCAGGCCCATGCGCTCGGCCAGCGCCTCGTCGGCGGTCACCGCCGCGCCGCCCTCGCCGGTCGTGAGGTTCTTGGTGGCGTAGAACGAGAACGCCGTGACATCGGCCCAGCCGCCCACCGGCCGGCCGCGCCACGAGGCTCCCAGCGCGTGCGCCGCGGCCTCGACCATCGCGATGCCGTGGCGGCGCGCCAGCGCCAGCAGCACGTCGAGGTCGCAGGGGTGGCCGCCGTAGTCCACCGGCATCAGCACCCGGGTGCGCGGCGTGATCGCGCGCTCGACCGCGCGCGGGTCCATGCACAGCGTGTCGGGCTCGACGTCCACCAGCACCGGCCGGGCGCCGACGTGCTCGATGACATTGACGCACGCCACGAACGTGTAGGCCGCGGTGATGACCTCGTCGCCCGGACCCACGCCCAGCGCCGCGAGCGCCAGGTGGAGCGCGCCGGTCGCGGAGTTCACCGCGATCCCGTGGGGCATGCCCACGCGCTGCGCCACGCGCCGGCCCAGTTCCTCCGATCTGGGACCGGTGGTGATCCAGCCGGAGTCGAGCGTCTCGAGCACCAGCTGCTTCTCGCGCTCGCCGATCCACGGTCGCGCCACCGGGAGGAACGTGGCGCGCACCGGCGACCCGCCGCCCGAAGCCAGCGGTGCGGCGGCAGGCGTGGGGCTCACGCGGGGCGGGCCCTGCGTGACGTCGGTCGGAGCATGAGGCCGGTGATTGTAGGGCAGAAGGACGGGAGTCTCCACCCCGTTCGCACCTGGAGCCATCCGGGCGTGCGCCGCCTCGCCCGTGACTGGCTTGCCGCGCGCTGCACCACGGCCTGAACCGGGAGCGTCCCCCGTGCATCCCCGGAAGCTGGTCCGCGACTCGGTCGGGTTCGCCGTCACCCAGTACGTGGTGCGCGTCGCGCTCATGCTGCGCGGCATCATCGCCATGCGGCTGCTGGACCCGCTGTCCTACGGCGCGTGGAACGCGCTCACGCTGCTGCTCGACTACGGCGCGCTCGCGCCGCTCAGCACCCAGCAGGGGCTCGATCAGGCGGTGCCGCCGCGCATCGTCGCGGGCGACCCGCTGCGGCTCGAGCGCATCAAGCGTGCAGGCTTGTTCAACATCGTGGTGCTCACCGCGCTGTTCGCGGCCGGCAGCCTGTCCTACCTGGTCGGCTCGCACGGCCGCATCCTGGGGTTCTGGGGCGTCCGCGGGTTGCTCGCGGCGCTGGTGTGCATCGCGCTCATCAACCTGTCCTTCTACTACCTGACGCTGCTGCGCTCGCACGGCAATATCGGCGCGGTGAGCATGTGGTTCATCCTGCAGGGCGGCATCGGCACGGCGCTCGGACTCTCGCTCATCCCGGTCGTCGAGGCCTGGGGCTACGACGGTGCCTGGGGGCTGCTGGTGGGCTGGCTCGCCGGCACCGCGGCGGGGGTGATCTACGCGCAGTTGCAGAGCCACGGCGCGGCGCCGCTGGGTCCCCGGCCCTCGCGCGACAGCGCGCTGCTCCTGAGGGTCGGCCTGCCGATGTACCTCTACACCGCCTCCTCGGTGGTGCTCCGCAGCGTGGATCGGCTCATCATCCTGCGCTTCCTCGGCACCCAGAAGCTCGGCTACTACAGCCTCTCGGTGATCGTGCTGGGGCTGCTGCTCTACCTGCCCGACGCCATCGCCTACGTGCTCTACCCGCACTTCCTCCGGCGCTACCACGCCGAGGGCAACCGGCCCGAGGCGATCCGCGAGCAGGTCGAGCGCTCGCTCCAGGTGCTCGCCGTGGCGGTGCCGGCGTTGTGCGGCCTCACGTTCCTGGCCGCGCGCGACGGGGCGATGCTGCTGCTGCCCAGGTACCTGCCGGGCATCAGTGCGGCGCGCGTCATGTGCTTCGCCGCCGGCGCCATCGCGCTCGCGAACCTGTCGTCGGTCGTCCTCATGACGCTCGGCCGCCACCGGGCGCTCGTCGTCGCCGCCGGGTTCTTCACCGTCGCGGGCGCGGCCGTGGACTACACCGTGGTGCGGCTGGGGCGCGACATCACCGGCGTGGCGTGGGCCACGCTCGGCACCTTCACCGCCAGCGGGGTCGTGCTCCCGTGGCTCGCGCTGCGCGGGCTCCAGGTGCCGTTCCTCGGGCGGATACGCTGGCTCCTCCGCTTCTTCCTGCCGCTCGCGGCGAGCCTGGCGCTGGCCTTCGCGCTCGACCGGCTGATGCCCTGGGCCGCCCGCCCCGGCGCAGGCGTCCGCCTGGTGCGCGTCGCGCTCAACATGGGCACGTTCGCCGCGCTCTACCTGCTGGCGTGTTTCCCGCTCGTGCGCGGGCTGGGGCTGCGCCAGCTGCTGATGGAGTTCAACCTGCCGTGGCTGGGCGGGCGCCGGAGCCCGGAGACACCGGATGCGTGACCGCCGCGCGGCCATCGCGCTCGCCGCCGCCGCACTCGCGCTCCACCTGGTGCTCGCCGCGGGGGCGCTCGTCGTGCTGCCGGCGACGCTCCGCACGCTGCTGGCCTTCGCCGTGCTGGTGCTGGCGCCCGGACTCGCGCTGGTCCGTCTGACCATGCTGCCTCCGGGCGGCGCGTGGCTGGTGATGGGCTGGGCGCTAGGGCTCGGTGTGGCGTGGAACGGGCTGCTGGTGCTGGCGGCGCGCGCTCTGGGCCAGCCCTTCACGCCGCTCGCGGCCTGGGCTGTCGCGCCGAACGCGCTGCTGTGGGCGCTGGCGCTGGCGCGGCGGGCGGGACCCGCGGCCCCCGTACCGCCCCTGCCGCGGTGGGCGGGGATGCTAGTGCTGCTCGCGGCGGCGTTGGCGGCGTGGCACGCGGGGCTGCTCGGGCCCCCGCTCACGTACACCTCCGACTCGCCCGACCACCTCGGCACCATCCGCCGCATGATGGCGAGTGGCGACGCCTTTCCGACCGACGCGTTCTTCCGCGACGCCGGCCCCGCCGGGGCCGACCCGCGCAAGGGCCTGTGGCACCCGCAGGTGGCGCTGGTGGCGAAGCTGGCGGCGGTGGACCCGATCGTGGCGTGGCGGCTGCTCGCGGGGGCGCTCGCCGCGCTCTTCGTGCTGAACGCCGCCGCGCTCGGCGCGTTGATCGGCGGCGTGCGGACGGCCGCCCGCGCGGTGTCCGACGAAGGCCGGGCATCCGCCGGCGACGGGTGCGTGTCCGCCGCGCTCGCGGGCTGGGCGCTGCTCTTCACCTACGGCGGCTCGCTCGCGCAGCCACCGCTGCGCGAGGCGGTGTTCGCCACCAAGCTCGCGGACCAGCTCGCCCTCGCCACCACCGTCGCGGTGCTGGCAGACCTCGCCACGCCTTCCCGTGCGCGCCGGCTCGCCGCGGTCGGGCTCGGGCTCGGCGCGATGGCCGCGCACCTGTTCTCGGCCGTCCAGTTCGCGCTGGTGTTCGGCGGGCTCGGCGCCGGGTTGCTGCTGCGCGACCGGCGCTGGAGCCCGGCGGTGGCGCGCCTCACCGGCACGGTGCTCGCCGTGGGCGCGGCGTGCCTGCCCTACCTGCTCTATCGCGCGCACCAGTCGTACGCTCCCCGCAATCCGATCCACACGGAGTCCCAGGGCCTGCTCTGGCTGTGGGACGGAGCGCGCATCGTGTCGATCGGCGTGCTGTGGGACTGGATGGGGCGACTGTGGCTGCTGTTCCCGCTGGCGTGGCTCGCGCTCTGGCGCCGGGGGCGCGGCAACCCCGCGGTGCTGTACCTGCTCACCACCTCGCTGGGAGTGGCGCTGGTCGTCTTCGATCCGCCCGTGGTGGCGCTGCTGGAGCCGCGCGTCGGCTACCTGCTCATGCGCTTCGTCTGGATGGTGCCGCTGGCCGGGCTGCTGGCGTGGATGATCCCCGCGCTCGCCCGCGACGCGTGGGCGACCGCGCGCGAGGTCCCGACCGGAGGCGAACGTGGTTCTCGCGCGCTCGGCGCCCGCGCGTGGCCGCTGGCCGGGCTCGCCGGCGTGGCGCTGCTCCTGCTCCCGGCGCTGCGCGACGGCGTCACGACCCTGCTGCACCCGGAGCGCGCCGCCGCCGCGGACCTGGCGCAGAGCCCGCTCCGCTGGCGCGACGCGCTGAGCTGGATGAACGCGCACCTGCCGGCGGGGAGCGTGGTGCTCGCCGACCCCGCCACCTCCTACGGGGTGCCGATGCTCACCCGGCACTACGTGGTGTGCCTGGTGGACCAGCACAGCTCGCCCAACGACCCCCAGGCGCTCCGGCGCCTGCTCGACGCGCGCGACGCCCTCGACCCGTACGCGAGCTGGGAGCGCACCCGCGCCGTGGTGAGGCGCTACGGCGTGGACGCGGTGGCGCTCAACGGACGCTTCACCGAGGCGCCTCGCCTCGCCTACTGGACGCCGCGTCCCGACTGGTACCGCGCCGCGCGCGCCCGGCTCGACGCCGTGCCCGCAGCGTTCGAGCGGGTCTACGACCGCGACCGCTTCGCCGTCTACCGCGTACGCCGCGCGGCGCTCGACACGCTGTCGGCGTCGCCGCGGCCGCGCGCGTTCGTAAGGACCTTCGCGCCCGGGAGCTGCCCCGTGGCGCGCCGCATGGGCCCCGGGCTCCCGGCGCTGGTCTCGCTCGCGCTCGCCGCGCGCACCGCGCGCCCGGGCGAGTCGCTGGGCGCGGTCGCCGAGTGGCGCGCGCCCGGAGCCCTGCCGGCGGGTTCCTGTCTGGTGGCGGTGCGCTTCGACCGGGCGCTGCCGGGCGGCGTGTCGCCGCCGCGTTTCCTCTCCAAGCCGGTGCGCAAGGTGATGGAGAGGCTGAACCGCGAACGCTATCGCTTCCGGGTGGACCACCTGCCGGCGGGAGGGGAGTACGGCGTGGAGCTGTGGAGGCCCGACGAGGTGGTGCGCGACAGCTTCGAGGTCGCGGTGCCGCGCGACGTGGCGGCCGGCGACTACCAGGTGCGCGTACGGATCATCCGCCAGCCGATCTTCCCGAACTACCGGCTCGCAGACTACTTCTTCGACGATGACTACTACTCCGGCGTTCCCGCCGGGACCCTGCACGTGGTGCGGGCGGAGCACACACCATGAGCGATCGCGGGCGGCTCTGCCTCTACGCGCCGTACCTCTACCCGGTGGCCAGCGGGGGCGAGATCCCGTTCGTGGGCGGGGCCGAGGTGCAGCAGTGGCTGCTGGCGCGCGGGCTGGCGCGGCGCGGCTTCGACGTCTCGGTCGCGACCTGCGACTACGGCCAGGCGCCGCGCCTCGAGCGTGAAGGCGTGTCGCTGTTGCGCACCTTCCCGCCACAGGCGGGGCTCCCCGGCCTGCGCTTCTTCCACCCGCGCCTGACCCGTGCGTTCGGGGCGCTGAGCGCGGCCGACGCCGAGGTCTACTTCGTGCAGGGCTCGGGCCTGCCGGCGGGGCTCGCCCGGGACGTGGCGCGGCTGCGGGGCGCGGGGTTCGTCTTCCTCGGCGCGCACGATTTCGACGCGATCCCGGCGCTGCCGCTGGCCGGGAACCTGCGCGACCGCTGGTGGTACCGGCGCGCGCTGCGCGGCGCCGACGCGCGCATCTCCCAGACCGAGGCGCAGCGCCGGCTGTTCCGCGAGAACTTCGGGCTCGACAGCGCGGTCATCACCAACCCGGTCGAGCTGCCGCCCACGGCCGTGGACCCCGGGCAGGACGGCGCCGTGGTCTGGCTCGCCACCTACAAGCCCTCGAAGCGACCCGAGTGGTTCACCGGGCTGGCGCGCCGGCTTCCCGGGCAGCGGTTCGTGATGTGTGGCGTGATCCCCGCCCCGCCGCTGACGAAGGAGGCGTACGACGCGGCGCTCGCGGTGGCGGCCGGGTGTCCGAATCTCGAGGTGCGCGGCTTCATCGAGCACGAGCGGCTCGGCGAGCTCTACCGCGACGCCTCGCTGTTCGTGCACACCTCGCCGGCCGAAGGCTTCCCCAACACCGTGCTCGAGGCGTGGGCCTGGGGGCTCCCCACCGTGACCGCGGTGGACCCCGACGGCGTCATCCGCCGCAACGGCCTGGGCGACGTGGTGAGCACCCTCGACGAGCTGGTGGCCTCCGTCACCCGCTTCATGAGCGACCCGGCGGCCCGTCGCGCGGTCGGCGCGCGCGCCCGCGCCTACGCGGCGGAGCACCACGCGCCCGACGCGGTCTACGACCGGCTGGCAGCCCTGCTCGACGGCGTGGTGGCGAAGGTGAGGGCCCGCCGCGGCCCGCGCTGAGCGCGGCCGCCGCCGCAGGGCTTCGAGAGCCGATGCGCCGGCCTCAGTCGGCGGACGACCCCGGCACCCCCCCCAGCCACCCGTCCCGCTCGAGGATCTCCCGCATCGTCACCCAGCGGTAGCGGCGGAACAGCTTCTCGAGCTTGGGCCGCACCGTGTGCAGGTTGTTGTAGGTGAGGAACGCGTTCACCGGGGAGAGCGCGAGGCGCCTGGTCTCCGGCACCACCTCGCGCGGATGCAGGTACAGGGCGACGGGCCGCGCCGCGAGGATGCGGTCGAGCGAGCCCGCGAAGACGCGGTAGGGGAGCGCGCGCAGGTAGAAGCCGCCGCCCACCGGCACGCGCAGCGGTCCCCAGCGGTTCACCGCCACCGGGAACTCCACCAGGTCGCCGGCGGGATCGTGCGCCACCAGATCGCCGCGCGCGGGGCGGTAGATCCCGAGCGGCGCGCCGTGCACGCCGTACAGCTTCACCTTGGCGGGGAAGATGCTCGAGTCGTAGCGGTAGCCCTGCTCGCGCAGCACGTCCAGCGCCCAGGCGGTCGAGCGGTCGATGGAGAACGTCGGAGCGCGGAAGCCGATCACCGGGAACGCGCCGACCGCCTCCTCGACCAGCGCGCGGAAGTCCTGGAGCTGGGCGCGGAAGCTCCCGGGGGTCAGCTGCCAGACGGGCTGGTGGTCCATGCCGTGGCAGCCCAGCTCGTGACCCTCGTCCACGATGCGCCGCGCCAGGTCGGGGTGCTCGCGGATGACGTCGCCCAGCACGAAGAACGTGGCGCGCACGCCGTGGCGGTCGAGCAGGTCGAGGATCGCCTCGGTGCCCGGCCGCACCACGGTGACACCGTGCGCGTGCCGGTCACGCCCGGCGATGAGCTGCGAGTGGTACCAGTCCTCGATGTCGAAGGAGAATGCCGCGGGGTGCATGTCAGCGTCCCAGGCGATAGAGCATGAAGCCGTCGCGGTCGAAGACGCGCGTGAAGAGGTCGGGCCGGCGCTCGAGCGCCTCCCAGGGCGCGCGGCCCGGGGAGTCGCCCGGGCGATAGAGCACGTAGACCGGCCGCCCGAGGGAGGCGAGCGCGCGCGCGTCGTGCTCGATCGCGGCGCCCGGTCCGTAGAGGTCTTCCGCGACCGCGCGGCGCGCGGTGA
>JACRPT010000132.1 GCA_016223045.1 Candidatus Eiseniibacteriota bacterium | reverse complement strand
CCCTTCGACAGCTTGAAGACGTGGACGCGGCGCGACTCGGTTGTCTTCTCCTGCGGTCAGGTGCCATGGGCCAACAAGAACACGTCCGACTACCAGGGGAGACAGTTCCGCGACCCGTTCGTCATGGCCGATCCCGACTCGGTGGGCCGGTACCTCATGTACTACGTTACTATCCCGAAGGACGAGATCACGAAGATGGTCGTGGGGGTCGCGCGGTCGGCGGGTGACCTCACGGCCTGGCGGAACTACGGCCCCCTGCACAGCACGGAGCAGCAGTACACGGGCACGACCAGCGATCGCGTGGAGTCACCCCACCTGGTCGAACATCGTGACGTGGTCACGGGCACGACCTCGCGCTGGCTGTTCATGACCACGAACAACGATCAAGAGCAGAACATGCACTTCCAGCGGACGCTGCAGTCTCCCAGCGACACGCTGGCGGATGACTGGCTGCCGACGACCGACCTCTACACGTATCTCGGCGGCGATTCCACGGTCTTCTACTGGCACGGCACGGAGTATCTCGCGGTGCCGGCGCGCATCGGCGGCTATGTCACGGAGCACGAGTTCCTCGCCGCCTACGACGACAGCACGTGGGCCATCGACATCAACGAGATCACATGGAACGTTGGTGGCCGTGGAACCCCCGGGCAGCGACGGGTACAAGGAGGGCGTACGGCTCCTGCTGCTCGGTCCGCAGCCGGGAGTGAAGGAGGTCAGGGTGGCGGTTGATCTCCCAGCCCCCATGCAGGCGGAAGTTGCGGTCATGGACATTCAAGGCCGGAGGGTGAGGACGATAGTGCGTGGACTGCTGCCGGCAGGCAGGACCACCGCCACCTGGGACGGCAGGGGCGAGAGCGGCGAGGCCGTTCGGAGCGGCGTGTACTTCGTCCGTTTGGCCTGCCAGGGGAACACACGCACTGCGCGACTTGTGCTCCTTCGGTAAGGCAGCTCGGGCTGGAGGCGGTTTCGTCTAACGGATGGCATCGCGACGCTGGGGGCCGGCTGGCGCGGGCGCAGCCTACAGGGCGGCATGGGCCGCCCACGCTGGCCGTGGTCCCGTGGTAACGGGGGGTGCTCGCCCCATGAGCGGGTCCGTCTCGGCAGTGAGGCGTTGAGCAACAAGACACCTACACGACAGGATCGGTGCCTGGTGAAAGTCCTGCATGGTTCCTCAGTCATGGCGTACCGTTCGACCTGGATAGGCCTCCTGCTGGCCGTTGGGGTGTTCCTTCACGGTGGGAGGGCCCGTGCCGGAACGGAGTGCGCTGGCATCGGCCTCTGGGGTACCAACGGGACCGTGACTGCAGTGGCACGGGCGGGCAACACGGTCTACGTCGGCGGCTCATTCACTCAGGTCGGGCCTTCCACGGGTTCGGGCATCCCGCTAGACCGCCGGAGCGGCAGCCCCCCGCGGTCATATCCGAAGGTGCTGGGTTCAATCTTCGCGGTGGCGTCGGATCAAGCCGGCGGGTGGTACATCGGGGGCAACTTCACCGCGGTTGGCGGCGTCACGCGCCACAACCTTGCCCACGTCCTGGCGAATGGGGATGTAGCGCCGTGGGCGCCCGAGCCGAACGGCGTGATTTGGGTGTTGGCGGTCAGTGACGGCCTCGTCTACGCAGGCGGCGGGTTCTCCACCATCGGGGGGCAGGTCCGCAACATCATTGCCGCGGTTGATGGGCGGTCTGGCGTTGTGACGCGCTGGAATCCGCGCCCGGATGTTCGTGCTCCCAACGACCCCTTCGGCCCCTACGTCCAGGCAATCGTTGTTCATGGACGTACGGTGTACGTTGGCGGCTACTTCACGCAGATGAACGGGCAACCACGCAGCAGCCTCGCCGCCCTTGACCTGCGTACCGCCGAGCCCACGCCCTGGAACCCCGTCATGGGCAGAGGTGGGGTGGTGAGGGCGATTGTCGTCGGCGAGAGGAGCGTCTACATCGGTGGTGACTTCTGGTCGGTCGGCGGGCGACTTCGCAATGGCCTCGCTGCGATCGATCTGCGCACCGGGGTGCCGACCGATTGGGACCTCGCTCCGGTCCGGCCCAACTTCCCCTGGTACACGGACCCGCCGATCGTGAGCGCGCTGGCGCTCCGGGGCAACGTGCTCTACGCGGCCGGCTGTTTCGAGACGATCGGCGGGAAGATCCGCCGTGGACTCGCGGCCATCGAGACCACAACGGGGGCGCTGATGCCCTGGGCGCCGAACCCCGGCGGCGGATCGCCGTACAACGTGATCGATGCGCTCGCAGTTGCTGGTGATGCCGTCTACGTGGGCGGCAACTTCCTGAGCATGGGCGGCGCGAATCGCAGCCGTCTGGCTGCCGTGGACGCCCGGACGGGCGCCGTCCGCCCGTGGAATCCGCGACCCAATAGTGTGGTGAAGGCATTGGCTGCCGACGGCGAGACGATCTACGCGGGCGGGTACTTCACCAGCGTTGGAAACTGGCAGGCGCGCAACTGCCTCGCCGCGCTCGACGCGACGACCGGCGAACTGACGGACTGGGACGCTCATCTGCAGGGGTATCAGGTCCAGGCTCTCGTCGTGCAAGGCTCGAACGTCTACGTGGGCGGTGACTTCTCAGTTGCTGGCGCGCAGCCACGCAGCTACCTCGCGGCCTTGGATTCGAGGACGGCGGAGCCTGCGGTATGGTCGCCTCACCCGGATGGCCCGATCTGGACGCTGGCCATGGCGGACACCGTGCTCTACGCGGGTGGAGCGTTCGCCCATATCGGCGGACAGGAGCGACATCGCGTGGCCGCCCTGCGGCTGTCCGACGCAACGGCGACCACGTGGGACCCGAGCGCCGACGATGCGGTGGCCACGCTGGCCGTCAGTGGCAGCACAGTGTACGCGGGCGGACTCTTCGGCCGGATCGGCGGGCAGACACGAAGCCGCATCGCGGCGCTCGACGCGGTGAGCGGCGTCGTGACAGGCTGGAACCCTGCCGCGCACTCCTGGGGCTGGGTCAACACTATCGCCGCCGCCGGGAGCAACGTCTACGTGGGCGGGCTGTTCATCAGCGTGGGCGGTCAGATGAGGAACAACCTCGCCGCGGTGGGCGCGACGACCGGTGTGGCCACCGACTGGAACCCGGATGCGGACGGCGAGGTCGAGACTGTGGCGGTCAGCGGCGGCGTGGTGTTCGCGGGAGGCTTCTTCCGGACCGTAGCAGGGCAGAGCCGTCGTGGCCTCGTGGCGCTTGACGCCACCAGCGCCTCGGTCTCGGAGTGGAACCCGATCGCCGACGCGAACATCTGGGCCATGTCACCCTTTGCTGGCACGCTCTACGTCGGCGGTGACTTCGCCAGTGTCTGGAATGTGCCTCAGGTGAATGTCGCCGGGATCACCATGCCTGCCGGTGCCACTGCTCCAGGTCCGACCCGAGTCCCTCCCGGCCGGCAAGCCACCGCGCTGACCCAGATCGCGCCGAACCCGACTCGTGCTGGCGCAACAGTCAAGTTCCAGTTGCTGGCGCCCGCGACGATCAAGCTGGCGTTCTATGATGTTCAAGGTCGTCGGGTGGCCACTCTGGCGGAGGACGAATCCCGGCCCGCCGGGACCTACGAAGCGCACGTGCGCACGGAAGGCTGGCCAGCAGGAACCTACTTCTGCAGATTCGAAAGCAACGCTCGTGTCCAGACCCGGAAGCTCGTGGTTGTGAAGTAGTACCGCTCCCGCAGTTTGAGTGTGGGGGGGCACGCGCCTCACGCCGCTCGCCCCAGCGGCGCGCCTACTCCCGCATCGCCGACCAGTAGAGCGCGTTGAACAGGAACGGGAACGTGGCGTCGGTCTGCGCCCGGTGCTGGGCGCGGAACCCGAGCAGCACCAGGCGGCCCTTGCCGTAGGTCAGCGCCACCGCCGCCGCGCGCCGGGTCAGCAGCTCCTCGCCGCGAATCCAGCCCGAGAGCAGCAGCGTGCGCGGGTCGTCGGGATAGGTCGCGAGCACCCAGCGGTCGAGTTCCGGTGCGGGCGGCGCGGTCTGGAACGCGATCGGCTGGTCCACGAACAGGGCCACCTCGCGCGGCAGCCCGAACGTGACCGGATGGTCGCCCTGGACGCTCGCGCGCAGCAGTGAGCCCGGACAGGCGAACGTCTCGGGCTTCGCGGCCGCCAGCGTGTTCACCACCGGGATGTTGAACTGCTCGGTCACGTACGCGCACGACGAGGCGAGCGCCACCAGCGTGCCCCCGGCCTCGACGAACTGCCGCAGCGCGCGGGCGCCGGTGGTGTCGAGCCCGCCGGCATACTCTGGCGGCAGCTCGGTGAAGTAGGCCATCGCGCCCTCTTCGTGCTTCGGCCTGCCGGTGGCGATGATCTCCTTCGCCACGTCGGGCAGCACGATGGCGTCGAAGCGCGTGCGCAGGCCCCCCTTGCGGATCGCGGCGTTGTCGAGCGTCGCCGGCTCGAAGCCGTAGCGCTCGAGCAGGAAGCGCGTCCAGCCCTCGTCCATCGAGACGGCCCACGGCTTGTAGAGCGCGACGCGCGGCGCGGCGAGGACCGCGCCTCCGGCGGGCGCGCCCGCGATCGGGGCCAGCGTCACGCCCGGGTTCAGCGCCTTCGCCGCCGCCGCGGCCGCCGCGCGGTCGAGGAACGCGGTGCCGGCGGGCCAGGTCGTGCCATCTAGCACGGTCGCCGCGCGCGCCAGGCTCACGTGGCCGCCGCTGCGCAGCGCCGCGTTCAGCGCGCGCGCCGCCTCCGCGCCCGGCGCCAGCGCCGCCGCGCCCGATGGCGCGGCGGCCCCGGCCGCCGCCGGCACGTACGGCCGCGCGCCCGCCGGCAGGGCGGCGCGCTCGACCGTCACGCCCATCATGAGCGGCAGCGACCAGGCCGCCACGTCGTAGGGGCGCACGATCTCCGGTCCCGGCACCAGCTTCACCTCGGGGTAGCGCTGGGTCCCCAGCATCTCGCGCACGAACGCGCCGTAGGGCTGGGCCAGCGGCACCCACAGGTCGCCATCGGCGCTCTCGTACGTCTCGACGTTGTGCTCGACCAGCAGCGCGGCCAGCCTGAGCGCGGTCGCCCAGTCGCGCTGGCCGCGCGGCAGGCGGAAGGCCTCGCCCGGCGCCGCCGGCGCGATGGACGCGCGCGCCCGCGCCGCCATGTCTCGCAGCACGTCCTCGCGCCGCTCGGCGCAGGTCCCGAGCAGCGCGTCCGACGCGATGCGCTCGTAGTCCATGATGTCGCGCAGCCGCCACCAGCCGCCCGGCCAGGGGTTCGGGAAGTTGGTCTGCGCCTCGTACTCCACCAGCCCCTTGCGGCCGCCGGCGAGCTCGTTCGCATCCACGTAGAGCGGCGAGGCGAAGCGCGCCGACGCCAGCTCGGTGAGCAGCCCCGCGACGTTCTTGAACCACGCCGTGTTCTTGGTGCCGCCCGGCCAGTAGGCGTCGAAGGCGTAGCCGTAGATCACGCCGGACTTGCGGGCCTGCTCCAGGCGCAGCGCCATCTGCGCGCCGATCAGGTTGACCTCGCGCCACACCAGCGGGTGGATCTCAGGCGCCACCGGCTCGGAGTAGGGCGGGAGGAAGAGGCGCGGGCCGGTGCTGCCCATCTGGTGCTCGTCGAGCCACACCTGCGGGAACCACTCGTGGTAGACCGCCCGCGACATGGCCTGCGTCTCCTTCTGCGTGAGCATGAACCAGTCGCGGTTGTCGTCGTGGCCGACGTAGTGGTGGTAGAGCCACGGCATGCGCCCGCCCTCGTAGCGCGTGCCCAGGTACTTCCGGTACCACTCGGTCTCCATGATCTGGCCGTCGGGGTTGAGCGAGGGCACCAGCAGCAGCACGACCTGGTCGAGGCGGCGCAGCGTCTCCGCGTCGTTCGCGGTGGCCAGCGCGTGCGCCCATTCCATCGCCATCTGCGACGCGCCGATCTCGGTGGAGTGGATGTTGCAGGTGACGAGCACGAACGCGCGGCCCTCGCGCACCAGCGCGTCGAGGTCGGCGTCGGAGAGCCCGCGCGGGTCGGCGAGCCGGTGCGCGATCTCCTTGAGGCGCGGCAGGCGCGCCAGGTTCGCCTCGGACGAGATCATCGCCATGACCAGGTCCTCGCCCAGCGTGGTCTTGCCCAGGTTCTCCACCTGGACGCGCGGCGAGAGCCGGTCGAGCTCGGCGAAGTAGGCGCGGATCTGCCGGTAGTCGGCCACCACGCGGTCCGCGCCGATCGGCATCTTGAGGTACTCGCTCGGCGAGGGGATGCCCGCGGCACGGGCGATGGAGCATGCGACGAGGAGCAGCAGGGCGGACGAGAGCCGGATGGCGTGGCGCAAGACAGGCCTCCTTGGCGGGTGGATGCGGCATGGTGCCACGGATGGCAAGGGCGGAGTAGTGCGCAGATGGGTCCCGCGGAGAGCGGCCTCCGGCGCGCCGGCGCGGATCGGAGAGAGCACGGTCGGCCTCGCGGGGTATCTCCCCGTCCCGAGATGAGTGGCATCCCGCGCGCCGGCACGGATCGCCGAAACTAGAATCCCCTTGACAAGCTCGCGAGAGTGCTCGCCGACGTCTCGCCACCGCTCCGCGCAATCGTTCGCCAGCGTGCGCCAGATGCGCGCTGCCCGGCTCGAATCGTCCGCGACGAGAGAGATCTCGCAGCGCTCTCTTCGCGCCCGCGTGCGGAGCTCCAGGAGCGCCGGAAAGGGGCGTGGTATGAACGAGAGCGTCGCCCCCGGCGTCCCGCCCCCGCGGAGTCACGCCCGTGAGCCGCTACTCCCTGTCTCATCTTCCCGACCCGGTCCTGCTGCGGGAACTGGCCACCCTGGTCACCCGGGAGCGCGTCACCACCGCCGCGTTGCTCGCCCACCTGGCCGAAGTGGACGCCCGGCGGCTCTACGCCCCGGCCGGCCACCCCTCGATGTTCTCGTACTGCGTCCACCAGCTACGCCTCTCGGAAGAGGCAGCCTTCAAGCGGATCCATGCCGCGCGCACCGCACGCCGGTTCCCCGCCCTCTTCGCCATGCTGGCCGACGGCCGGCTGCACCTGAGTGGGGTGGTCATGCTGGCGCCCCACCTGACGACGGAGAACGCGGACGAGCTCCTCTCGGCCGCCGCGCACCGGAGCAAGACCGACCTGGAGCAGCTGCTGGCGCAGCGCTTCCCCCGGCCGGAGCTGCCGGAACGGGTGCAGGTCATCCCCGCGCCACCCGCGTCACCCCCGCCGCTCCT
>JACRPT010000113.1 GCA_016223045.1 Candidatus Eiseniibacteriota bacterium | reverse complement strand
TTCTGTTCGTCAGCCCGTCGGTTCGTTCCCCGCTTCCTTCGGACGCTCCCTCGCGGTCACGCCCTTGCGGTTCCCTTGAGTCCCCGTGACCAAGTCCTCGGAGGACTTCCACCTCCAAGTCAGCGCCCATGCTGGGCGTACGACGACGAAGCCCCGGCCTCGCACGATCGCGAGGCCGGGGCTTCCGCAGCGAACGCGCCCCTCAGCGCACGGTGCGCTTCGTCGTCTTCGGCGCCGGCGTCTCCGCCGAGAGCGCCATCAGCTTGCTCGCGCGCGGGAACAGCTCGAGCGCGGCGTTCAACTGGGGATCGTCCTCTTCGAGGATCCGATAGCGCTCGATCGACCCGAGCGTGGCCTGCGCCAGGTCGGCGCGCAGCTGGCGCACCATGAACGGCCGGTCGGCCTTCCACACCGAGTCGGTCACCGCGACCTTCGACTCCTCCATGGTCTTCCGCAGCGCGGCCCACTCGTCGTCGCTCAAGGCGAAATCCCGACCCAGCGACTCGCGCGACCACTTCACATCCTTGTGCGTCGCGATGTAGTGGGTCGCGAAGGTGAAGAACGCGCGCTTCTGGATCATCTCGATCTGCGGGCGGGTGAGCAGCCCGCCCTCCTTGAGCACCACGTCCGGGTAGATGCCGCCGCCGCCGAAGACGGTGCGGCCGGCCGCGGTCTTGAACCTGGGTCGCGTGGCCAGCACCGAGTCCGTGGGCACGGCGTCCCGGTAGGCTTCCTCCTGGTAGTCCCGCATGTCCTTGTTCGAGTAGTCACGCTGGATGAGGCGCCCGCTCGGCGTGTAGTACTTGGCGATCGTGAGCAGCAGCTTCGAGCCGTCCGAGAGCCGGAGCTGGTTCTGGACCAGACCCTTGCCGAACGAGTTCGTGCCCGCGACCAGCCCGCGATCCAGATCCTGCAACGCGCCGGCCACGATCTCCGAGGCCGAGGCGCTGCCGTGGTCGATGAGCGCGACGACCGGTTCGTTGGTTGTGTTGCGCGGGCGGTCGCTGCTGCGGTATTCGGCGTTCGCCGACGGGATGCGCCCGCGGGTGTAAACCAGCAGCCGGTCGCTCGGCACCAGCTGGTCGAGCACCTCCACCGCCTGCGACAGCAGCCCGCCGGAGTTCGAGCGCAGGTCGAGCACCAGCTGCTTCATTCCCTGGTCGTGCAGCTTCGCCAGCGCCTTCTCCAGCTCCTCGCCGGTGGTCTGCGAGAAGCGGATGATGCGCACGTAGCCGATCCCCGGACGGATCACGTAGCTGTACGGGACGCTCTCGATCGGGATCTTGGCGCGTTCGATCGAGAAGTGGAGCGGCTCGGGCTCGTCTTCGCGCACGATCGTGACCTCGACGGTCGAGCCGGTCACCCCGCGCAGCAGCTTGAACACGTCGTCGTTGGTGAGATTCTTCTGCAGGGGCTTGCGGTCCACCTCGACGATGCGGTCGCCGGCGCGGATGCCCAGCCGATAGGCGGGCGTGCCCTCGAGCGGCGAGATCACCACGATGGCGTTGTCGCGCAGGTCGAACTGGATGCCGATGCCCGAATACTCTCCCTTGAACTCCTCGTCCATCCGCTCGGCGCGCTGCGGCGGCAGGTAGACGGTGTGCGGGTCGAGCGTCCTGAGCATCCCGTCGATGGCGCCCTTGATGAGCTTCTGGTTGTCGGGCTGGTCCACGTAGTTCTGCTGGACCAGGAACAACACCTGCGAGAACAGGTCGAGCTGGCTGCGCAGGTCGTCGGTGGCCTGGAGCCCGCGGGCCATGCCGAAGCCGAGCAGCAGCGCGAGGGACATGGCCGCGACGAGGGGGCCGAGACGCTTGCGAGGTGCGGAGGTCATTCCGGGTTTCCTTCCTGTTGTCGCGGGGAGTCTGGGTTCGGTCAGGCGGACGGTATCCGGTCGCGGAGCCGGCCCAGCCGCTCCACGGCCGCCTCGAGCGTCTCGCGACGCCGGGCGAAGTGGAAGCGCAGGCGCCCGCGCCCGGCCGCCGGGTCCGAGTAGAAGCTGGAGCCCGGCACGGCCGCGACACCCACCTCCGACACCAGGAAGCGCGCGAAGGCCACGTCGTCGGGGAAGCCGAAGCTCGAGATGTCGGTCATCACGTAGTACGCACCGCGCGGCGCGAACGCCCTGAAGCCGGCCGCGGTCAGCGCGGGCACCAGGTATTCCCGGCGCGCTCGATAGTTGAGCGCGAGCTGCCGGTAGTACTCCACCGGTGAGTCTAACGCCACCGCCGCCGCTTCCTGTAGCGGCGCGGGCGCCCCCACGGTCAAGAAGTCGTGAACCTTGCGGATCGCGGCGGTGAGCGGTGGGGCCGCCAGGCACCAGCCCACCCGCCAGCCGGTCACGGCGTAGCTCTTGGAGAGCCCGCTGATGGTGACGGTGCGCTCGCGCATCCCGTCGAGCGTGGCCAGGCTCACGTGCTCGGCGCCATCGTAGAGGATGTGCTCGTAGATCTCGTCGGTGACCGCCACCACGTCCCACTTGCGGCACAGCGCGGCGATGCTCTCCAGCTCGGCGCGCGAGAACACCTTCCCCGTCGGGTTGTTGGGCGTGTTGATGACGATGGCCTTGGTCCGGTTCGAGAACGCTCGCTCCAGCTCCGCCGGGTCGAACGACCAGTCGGGCTCGCGCAGCCGCACGAAGCGCGGCGCGGCGCCGCACAGGATGGCGTCGGGGCCGTAGTTCTCGTAGAACGGCTCGAAGACGACGACCTCCTCGCCCGGGTCCACCAGCGCGAGCAGCGTGCTCGCCATGCATTCGGTCGAGCCGCAGCACACCGTGACCTCGGCCTCGGGGTCGTAGCGCAGGCCGGACGTGCGCTCGACCTTCGCCACCAGCGCGTCGCGCAGGCGCTTGGCACCCCAGGTGATGGCGTACTGGTTGACGTCCGCCCGCACCGCGCGCACCGCCTCCTCCTTGATCGGATCGGGAGCGGGGAAGTCGGGGAACCCCTGGGCCAGGTTGACGCCGCCGTGCCTGTGGCACAGCCGGGTCATCTCGCGGATGACGGACTCGGTGAAGAGCGTGCTGCGGCGGGAGACCAGGTCGCGCATGAGGACGACGAGTCTAACCCGCGGGCGGGCCGGGGCCCAACTCGCATCCTGCACGGCCGCGGGGGAACGAGCTCCGAGCCATGATGCAGCGCGGGGGCCATGCTCTGTCGCGGCGTGGCCGCCCCATTCCGACGAACCAGCGCACGCGCTGGTTGCGGCGTGGCTGCTCTGCCCTGCTTCCGCCTCGCTGGAGCCGACCACCCTGCCACCCCTTCGCCGGGTTCCGCTCGTCGCATGCCCGCGCGCCTCCGCCCGACCGCATGCACCCACCCGAGGCTGGGCACACGTTCATCCCAGCGCATTGACATCTCCGCCCCCCTCGCCCACCTTGCCCGGCCATGGACGCTCAGCGCGGCATCGCGCGCCGCATGGTGGTGGGGCTTCCTCTCGAAGGACGGTCTCCGACCTGGGAGAAGGACTTCGCGGCCTACCCGCCGGCGGGCGTCATCGTCTTCCGCCGCGACTTCCACGACCTCGGGGACCTGCGCCGGCTCACCGCGCGGCTGCGCGAGCTGGCGCGGCCGCGGCGGCTGTTCGTCGCCATGGACGAGGAGGGCGGGTTCGTCTCGCAGCTCGCCGGGCATCTCACCGTGCCGCCCAACGCGCTGCTGCTCGCGCGCGGCGCGGCGCCGGGCGACATCGAGTGGCTGGCGCGCGTCACCGGCGAGCGGCTGCGCGCGCTCGGAGTGGACTGGGTGCTGGCACCGGTCGCCGACATCCACTGCGAGCCCGCGAACCCGGTGATCGGACCGCGGGCGTTCGGCACCGATGCCGCGACCGCGGCCCGCGGCGTGGCCGAGGCGGTGCGCGGCTTCCGCGCCGCGCGCGTGGCGTGCTGCATCAAGCACTTTCCCGGGCACGGGGCGACCGCGCTCGACTCGCACCTGGCGCTGCCGGTGTGCGGCGCCGACCGCGCCACGCTCGAGCGGCGCGAGCTGGAGCCGTTCCGCGCCGGGCTCGCGGCCGACGCGGTGATGACCGCCCACGTGGTCTACCCCGCGCTCGATCCCGAGCGCCCGGCCACCTTCTCGCGCGCGATCGCGCACGACCTGCTGCGCGGGATGCTCGGCTTCCGCGGCGTGTGCGTCACGGACGCGCTCGAGATGAAAGGCGCGGCCGAGGGGCGCGGGCCGTTCGAGGCCGGGCGCCAGGCGCTCGCCGCGGGCTGCGACCTGCTGCTCTACGCGTTTCACGACGATGAGCTGCGGCGCGTGCGACTCGAGCTGGCGCGTGCGCTGGTGGACGGCGGCATGGAACGCGCGGGCTTCGACGCCGCGCGGGCCCGGCTCGCCGCGCTCGATGCGAGCGTGCCCGTGCCCACGGCCGAGGAGCTGGCGCGCCCGCTCGAGTCGCTGACGCCGCCGGAGTTGGAAGCGAGGCTCGAGCGCATCATCGAGCGCGGCATCGTGGTGCGGGGGGCGCTGCCCGCATCCTCCATCGGCGAGCCGTGGCGCGTCGAGGCGCCCGGGTTCCCGTTCGGAGCGCAGCTCGGCGGCGACCTCGCCGCCGCGGGAGTGCCGCTGGCCGGCGCCGGCGCCGGAGTCGGGCTGGTCGCGGAGGCGAGCGCCGTGCCGCTGGCCGGCGACGGTGCTGGAGTCGAGCTGGTCGCGGTCGCCGGCCGCGTGCCGCTGCCGGGCGCCGAGATCGAGCGCCTGCGCGCGCTGGCCCGCGCGCGACCCACCGTGCTGGTCGGACTCCAGAACGATGGTTTCCTCGACGCCGTCCCCGAGGCCTCCGTGCGGCTCTCCGCCGCCGACGCCACGCCGCTCACCCGCCGCCTGGTCGCCCGCATGGTCGCCCGCATGGCGCGGAGCGGGGCGCGCGCGTAGCAGCGCGAGGCACGGGCGTAGCGGCGCGAGGCACGGCGTAGCGACGCGGGGCGCGCGCGTAAAGTCGCAGGCCCCGCGCCGCGACGGCGCGGGAGCGGCACGCCCCCCGCTCCGCAGTTCCCCGTCGCCGCGCCCCGACGCGGCGGATGAAGCCGGCGGCTGCCGCCCCCGTTTCCTAGTACGAGAAGTGCGCCTGCAGATAGGCCTGCCGCTCGTCGGGCCGGGCCCCGTCCCTGGGGTCCACGTAGCGCAGGGCCCAGCGCAGCTCCGCGAACGGCACGGGTACCACCTCGCCTTCGAGCGCGTAGCGGCGGTAGGTGTGGTCGCTGCGGGCGGTCCGGTCGCTGCTGCGGTCGTCCACCAGGTAGTCGTAGCGCGCGCGGAAGCTCACCCAACGGGTGAGCGCGTAGTCGGCCTCGCCGAACCACGCGAGCAGGTTGGTCTTCGCGCCCGAGGTGAGGTCGTGATCGGTGCCCGCCCCCACCTCACCCAGCACCGCCACCGGCCCGCAGTGGGTCATGCCGTAGTAGCCCCAGCGCGTGTCGCGCACGTAGGGCTTTGAGCCCAGCTTCAGGAAGTCGTCGTAGAGCGACACGCCGCCCTGGTACCACGCGTTGTTGTAGCCGACCTTCACGGTCTTGGCCTCGGCGTAGGGGTCGCCGCCGAAGCCGAAGACGTCGGACCTGCCGTTCGTGAACGCGGCGCGGCCGAAGACGCTGCCCCGGTCGGCGCCGATCTCGACACCCATGTCCGAGCTGCGCGGGTCGTAGGGCAGGAAGCGCCCGGCGCTGCCGAAGTCGCCAAAGCCGTTCCGGGTCGCCACGGTGTGGTCGTCCATGCGCAGGCCGTACGGGGTGCGGATGCGCCCGGCCTTGAGGTAGCCGTCCCACGGGAAGCCGGAGATCATGCCGAACGCCTCACGGCTGCGGAAGGTGTTCCCGCCCGGCGAGTTCGAGTCCAGCGTGTAGACCAGCGTGAGCCGCTGGTGCGGCTGGAACGCGAGGTGGATGCCGTTCTCCATGTTGAAGAAGCCGAAGCGGTCGATGTTGGGGCTCGAGGTCATGCGGTTCGAGAGCAGCATGAACCGCTGGTTGAGCCCGACGTAGAGCGGCATGCGGTCGCCGACGCGGTTCGTGAGGTCGAGATCGTGCCAGGCGCTGGCGCTGTCCTCGGGCGCGAGCGCGTGACGGTTGCGCGCGTAGGCGAAGCCGAAGTCGTTGCGCGGGCCGCCCCCGTTCGGGTCGAAATGGCAGGTCTGGCACATCAGCCCCTGGCGCGCCGCGTAGAGCGGCACCGTGCCTGCGCTGCGCGGGCGGACGAGCAGGACGAGCGCGAAGGCCAGCAGGACGATCGGGAGTGCGCGGACGACGAGGCGCATGAGGTCCTCCGGGAGGTGAGAACGTGTCTCCGGCCGAGACCCGGCTTCTGCCACGGGCAGCGCCAGGGCGAACCGGAAGCTCCAGGCCCTTGAGATGCGGGGTCGGCCGGAACGGCGCGGCCCGATGGACGCCCGACGCGGGGATCCCGCGCGCGTCATCTTCGCCCGCACTGCGACCGCCCGGGCCACGCGAGCCGGTGCGCGCCCTCGACCACCCCCGCGGGAGGAAGTGGCGATCCCCCGCGCCTTCGGAGGCCGGTTCGTCCTAACGTCGCCTGCGCGCGCGGCCGAAGCCGCCGCCGCCCGGGCTCGCGACCGTCAACACCGCGCCCCGGGGCAGGTCCATCTGGAACTTCCCGGGCAGCCTCTCGCCGGTCCGCGAGATCGAGTATCCCTGAACGCGGTTCTCGCCGGGCCGGCCGGGCTCCCCGCCCGCGAGGCCGTACGGCCCGCGCGCGCGGCGCTCGGAGATCACGGTGACGCGCGCCGGGACCAGCAGCTCGAGCGCGCGCACGATGCCGTCGCCCCCGCGGAAGCGCCCGCGCCCGCCGCTGCCACGCCGGATGCGCGTCGCGACCACGCGCAGCGGGTAGGCGTGCTCGAGCGCCTCGATCGGCGTGTTGCGGGTGTTGGTCATGTGCGCCTGCAGCGCGCTGGCGCCGTGCCAGCCGGGGCCCGCGCCGTGCCCGCCGCCCAGCGTCTCGTAGTAGGCGAACGGCCCGCCGCCGCGCGGATCGGCGCCGCCGATCAGCACGTTGTTCATGGTGCCGCAGCTCGCCGCCGGGATGCGGCCCGGCAGGGCGCGCGCGAAGGCGCCGAGCACGGCGTCCACGATGCGCTGCGAGGTCTCGACGTTGCCGGCCGCGACCGCGGCGGGCGGGCGCGCGGCCACCACCGTGCCGGCGGGCGCGATGACCTGGAGCGCACGGAACGCGCCGTCGTTGACCGGGAAGGAGCCGCCCAGCACGCAGCGCAGCACGTAGGCGCAGGCGGCGCGCGTCACCGCCTCGACCGCGTTCACCGGGCCCGGGACCTGGGCGCTCGAGCCGGTGAAGTCCACGCGCACCCGGCCGCGGCCCAGCGTGAGGGTGACGGCGATCCTCACCGGGCCGCGGCCGAGGCCGTCGTCGTCGAGCGCATCCGCGAACCGCCAGCGCCCCCACGGCAGCTTCGCCAGCCCGGCGCGCACCTGGCGCCCGGAATAGTCCATGAGCGCGTGCGCCGCGCGGATCAGCTCGGCGCGGCCACGCCGCTTCGCGTACTCGGCGAGCCGCCGCGTCCCGGTGGCCTGCGCGCCGAGCTGGGCGGCCAGGTCGGCGCGGCGCTCGTCGGGGGTGCGCACGTTGGCGAGCACCAGCCGCAGCACGTCGTCCTGGGTGCGCCCCGCCCGCTGCAGGAACACCGGCGGGATGCGCAGGCCCTCCTCGTGGATCTCGCGCGCCAGCGGCATCGAGCCGGGCGCGGCGCCGCCGACGTCGGCGTGGTGCGCGCGGCTGGCGACGAAGAAGTCGGGTCGGCCGCGCCCGAGGAAGACCGGCGTGACCAGCGTGATGTCGGGCAGGTGCGTGCCGCCCGCGTAGGGATCGTTCAGGACCACGGCATCCCCGGGCCGGAACGGCCCGAGCGCCAGCGCGGCCTCGACCGCTCGCGGCAGGCTGCCGAGGTGCACCGGGATGTGCGCGGCCTGCGCGACCAGCCGGCCGCGCGCGTCGAACACGGCGCACGAGTGGTCGAGGCGCTCCTTGATGTTGGGCGAGTGCGCGGTGCGCATCAGGGCGACACCCATCTCCTCGGCGGCGGCGGCGAACAGCCCGTCGTAGAGCGCGAGCGCGACGCCGTCGAAGCTCCCGGACCGCGTGCGCGCGCTCACGGCGTCCGCCCCAGCACCAGCGTCCCGGTCGGGTGCACCCGCGCGCTCCAGCCGGGGGCGATCCACAGCGTGGCGCCCTGGTCGGTGACGATGGCGGGGCCGCGCAACGGGCGGGCCCGCGGGACGGCGGGGCGCGGCCAGACGGCGGCCGCGAGCCAGCGGCCCTCGTGGCGGACGCGCTGGCGTGCCGGGCGCACGCCACGCGCGGCGCGCGGCGGGGCCAGGTCCAGGCGGTCCCATCCCGGCGGCGTGCCGGCGCGCACCTCGATGGTCACCACCTCGACCCCACGGGCGCGCTCGGCGTAACCGTAGCGACGCTCGTGCTCGGCGTGGAAGCGTCCCTCGAGGTCGCGCCCGCCGGGCATCGCGATCTCGTGGGACTGCCCGCGGTAGCGCACCTCGGCCCAGCGCTCGACGCCGAGTCCGCGTCGCTCGCCCGGCGCGAACTCGGCGCGCACGGCGTGCTCGAGTGCCCGCCACGCACGCTCGAGCGCGGCGGTCTCGCGGGCGTCGAGGAGCACGGAGCGGCTCTTCTCGCGGCGCGAGCCGCCGGCCAGCGCGCCGAGCGCGGACAGCACCCCGGCGTGGAGCGGGAACAGCACGGCGTCGCAGCCGAGCGCGCCCGCGAGCGCGCAGGCGTGCAGGCCGCCGGCGCCGCCGAAGGCGACCAGCGCGGCCCCGCGCGGGTCGTGGGCCTGCTCCACCGAGACCTTGCGCAGCGCCGCTTCCATGCGGGCGTCGGCGATGGCGAGGATGCCCTCGGCGGCCGCGGCGGGAACGCGATACCCGAGCCGGCGCGCGACCGGCCCGAGCACGCGCGTGGCCGCCGCGCGGTCGAGCGCCAGCGCGCCGCCCGCCAGGGCTTCGCCCGGGATGCGGCCCAGCACCACCAGCGCGTCGGTGACGGTCGCCGGGCCGCCGCGGCCGTAGCAGGCGGGCCCGGGGTCGGCGCCGGCGCTGCCGGGGCCGACGTGGAGCAGGCCGCCCTGGTCCACGCGCGCGATCGAGCCGCCGCCCGCGCCCACGGTGTGGACGTCGAGCACCGGGAGCAGCACCGGGAAGCCGGCGACCTCGCGCGCGCGCCGGCGCGGCAGGCCGCCCGCGACGTAGGCGCAGTCGGTCGAGGTGCCGCCCACGTCGAGGGTGAGCGCGCGCTCGAAGCCGCAGGCGCGCGCCACCTGGAAGGCGGCGGCGAGCCCGGCGGCGGGGCCGGACAGGAGCTGGCGCACCGGCTCGCGCACAGCGAGCGCGGGCGGCGCGGTACCGCCATGGGAGAGCACGATCTCGAGCCGCGCCGGCGTGCCGCAGCTGAGGCCGTCGAGGTAGGTCGAGACACGCGGCGTGAGGTAGGCGTTCGTCACCGCGGTGGCGAAGCGCTCGTACTCGCGCACCTCGGGGCAGAGCGTCGCCGAGAGCGTGACCGGGACGCCGAGCCGGGCCAGCGCGCGCGCGAGCCGGCGCTCGTGCGCGGGATTCGCGTAGCTGTGGAGCAGCCCCACGGCCACGGCCTCGGCGCGCGAGCGGCCGACCGCGGCGGCGGCGCGGCGCGCGGCGGCGGCGGTGAGCGGGACCAGCGCGGCGCCTGCGGGACCCATGCGCTCGCGCACGCCGAGGCGCCGCGCGGCGGGGACCAGCGGCTCGACGCGGCGTGGAGCGAGCGCGTAGAGGTCGGGCCGGTCCTGCCGGCCGATCTCGAGCAGGTCCTCGAAGCCGGCGGTGGTGACGAGCGCGACCCTCGCGCCCGCGCGCTCGAGCAGCGCGTTGGTGGCCACGGTCGAGCCGTGGCGCACGCGCGTGCCGCGGCCGGCGCCGAGCCGGGCGAGTCCCTCGAGCACCGCGCGCTCCGGGGCGCGCGGGGTCGAGGGGACCTTCAGCACGACCAGCCGCCCGCCGGCGACCGCGACGAAATCGGTGAAGGTGCCTCCGGTGTCCACGCCGATGGCGCGCGCCGCCGCGCGCCGGACGCGCTTCACGCCGCGCTCCTCCGGCGCCGCCACAGGTGGTCGAGCACGACGCCGAGCAGGATGGCGGCCACCGCGGTCACCAGGATCCAGCCCGGGAAGCGGAACTTCTCGCCGATCAGCGCGAGCGCGTAGTAGTAGGGCAGCGCGCCCAGGAAGATGGCGAAGAAGTAGCGCGGGATGGGATAGCGCACCGCCGCGGCCACCAGCTTGAGCGGCGCGTCCGGCAGGGGCGTGGCGCGCGCCAGCATGATGGCGAGGAACGAGGCCGAGGGATGGGTCTTCAGCGCGGCCTCGAGCTTCCCGCGCGAGGGTGCGAAGCGCCGCATCCACGGTTGCTTCGCTCCCAGCAGCCAGCGCAGGAGCAGGAGCTGCACCGCGCTGCCCAGCGCGCTCGCCGCCCCGCCCGCCAGCGCCACCGCCCAGGGCGGGTCGTACTTCGCGTACTGGATCAGCAGCGCCGTGGTGGCGAAGGCGAAGGTCGCGCCGTCCACGAACAGCAGGACGCAGAGGAACCAGAGCGACTCGAAGTTCACGACGGCGCCCTT
>JACRPT010000025.1 GCA_016223045.1 Candidatus Eiseniibacteriota bacterium | reverse complement strand
GTGTGGCTCGACGCAGCCGCAACGGCTGCACCATCGTGAGACCTCCTTGTCTCTGGGCTGCTGGACTTCGACAACCTCAGAGATAAAGGCAGGTCTCACGTTTTTCAAGCCCTTCGCCGATTCAGGCGAAACGATTTAGGGCGTAGTACTCAGGCACCGCGTCTTCCAGCCGTGTCGCGCAGTTGAAAAGAGCTCGCAAGATGCCTTCAACTGCCACGTCGCCGAAGAGCACCGACGCTTGTAGCTCTGCTGCTTCGAGTTTTGCGACTGCTGCGTGGAGTCGGCTCAAGCGACTGAGGTACGCGACGTGCCGGTCCATGATCTGATGGCTGGCGATGTCGACCGGGGTCTTGTCTTCGGTACGAATGTACGTCGGGAAAGATTCTCGTCGGAGTTCGAGGATTGTATTGCGGAGGAGGATGGCTCGGCTCATCACCCGGTAGGCGATGCGATGCCTTGACTCGCCCGCAAGCTGGCGTCGCCACGTCGTGAGGCCGAAAACCGCGACGACCGCCGTCACTATCGCAAGATCCGCGATGATCAAGTCCTTGAGCATCGAGATGAGCTTGAGAACGAGGTCCACAGCCTCCTCCTTGACGGGACGGGAATGACGAGCCTAGCCTGCTTCGCTCGTGAAGGCGAGAGCGGAAGGACGCAAGTGTTGTTTTCGGCCGATCTGACCCCCGTGAGCGGGTTGGTGTAGAGCGGTCCGCTGCCGAAGGGAGCGCCGCAAAGCGCTTTTCGGGCAAGGCTTCGCCCTGCGAGGTGGCAGTGAGTGGATGGAGACGAAGTGCCGGGGTCTATCCGGCGCGGGCGCCGAGGGCGAGCGCCAGGCGCTGCCAGTCGTCGCGGAACGGGAACGCCGCCGGCAGGTGCAGCACGATGCGTCGCACCGACAGCACCACCTTGGCGCCGAGCTTGAGCACGTGCTCGCGCAGGGTGGAGACCTGGGCCCGGGCCCAGCCGGTGTGCGCCGCCCTGAGCCGCAGCTCCTGCAACAGGACATAGGCGGCGGCGGTCAGCAGCACGCGCAGCTGGTTGGCGAGGAAGCGCGAGCAGCTCGTGCGGTCGATCTCGAGGCCATGATGGAGTTCCTTGAGCCGGTTTCTCGATCTCGCCGCGCTGGCTGTAGAGCCGTTCGTAGAGCCGCCGCGGGGTGCCCCGGACGTTGGTGACCACGAAGCGTGGGTTGTCCTTCGGGTCTTTGCCGGGGACTTGGACCGCGCCCGCTCTCGCTCATGAAGCGGTAGAGGTCGGCGAGGCCGGGGCCCGAGAGGATGCGCTCGTAGCTCGCGCGGCCGTACTTCGCGCGCAGCCACTGAAGCAGCTCGTCCTCGAGCGGGTCGCGGGGACCGAAGTCGGCATGTCCGCCCTCCGAGGCCGAGGGCCGCCACGCCGCGCCGGTCCACACCAGGACGACCTCGCCCAGGCCGGTGCCCGCGGCGATCAGCGCACGGTTGCCGGCGGCGGGAAGTCCAGGCTGAAGCACCTCCACCTCCGCGGGCGTGAGGAGCGAGAGCCCCCACGCCGTGGACTCGAGGTCGTTCATGAGCCGCACCTCGGGGATGTCCAGCGCCGCGGCGAGCGCGGCGGCGTCCGCCCGCCAGGGCAGGTTGGTGGCATCCACCCGGCCCTCCACCACCGGGCCGGCGATGCCGAGCACGGCGCGGCGCGGGCGCACGGGCGCGCCAGCCAGGAAATCGCCCACCAGCGCTTCGAGCGTGGGATAGGCGCGGCTCTCCAGCCGCCGCTCGAGCAGCGGCGTGCGCGCGGGACTCCCGGGCTCGAACAGCGCGAGCCGGGTCTTGGTGCCACCGACGTCGCCGGCGAGGATCACGCGCGGCATCCTAGCGACGGCACCGCCTGAATTCCAGCCGATGCGAAATCCCGCTTGTGCGCGGGCGAGGCGCCGGGGGACACTGTTCGGCAGGTCTTCCGCGCCGCGGGACCCCGGTCCCCGGCCCCCGGGTCAGTGCCGCGACCCGTGTCTCAACATCCAGGAGATCGCCATGACGCCCCCGTTCCCCACACGGTCCGCGTTCGCCATTCCTGCCGGAATGGCCTCATCGCCGCGTGGCCGTCGCCGGCCGCTCCGGCTCGCGCCGCTCCCGTTCGCCCTGGGTGCTGCGCTCGCGGCCGCGACATCGTCCGCCGACACGGTCATCCCGTTCCTGAGCTACGTGCGTCCCACCGCGGCGACGAACGCCCTCATCCATCCGACGAGCGGCACCTCGGCCGGAGGGGCATCGAGCACGGTGCGCTACGCCGTGGGCGACATCCTCGCCTTCCGCATCGCTCTGACCCCGATCCCGAGCGGCGCCCCGCACGGGCTCCAGGGCTACGTCACCGCTTACGTGCCGGGGAACACCCAGGTCGTGGGGGCACGCTTCGTGGACGCCGCGGGCAACACGGTCCCGCCGCGCCGCGGCGGCATCGCGCCGACCGGGACGGGTTCGCGCGGGGCCAAGGGCTACGTCGCGCCGCTGCTCGAGGGCAGGCTGGCGGGTCTCCACGCCGACGTGGGGATCTTCTACAGCACGGACGCGCGCACCGCGCGCACGCCCGACGACCAGGTCCTCACCGTCGCCAACGGGATCGCCATGAGCCCGGCCCCGACCGGAGCGGGGCAGGTCGGCCCGGCTATCGGGGTGCCGAGCGGCACCTACTACGTGCACAACCAGTGGGACTGGGCCCAGGCACGCGCCTTCGGGAGCGGGGCCGTCGGTTCGGTCACCCCCGCGGGCAACGGGAACACGCCGCGGCACAGCGGCTCGACCGGCCACGGCTACGGCTCGCCGGTGGCCGGGCCGAACACGCTCTACGGGCTCGAGGCCACCGAGACCTCGCCGGGCGTGGTCCAGGCCATCGGCGCAGCAGGTCCGTGGCAGCGCATCCGCGCGACGGGATCCGAAGTGGGGACGGGGCCGGTCCCGCAGCCGTCGGAGGTCATCCCGAACCCGGGCACGGCGGGACGGAACGGGGTCTCGACCGCGAGTGGCTGGGACCTGAGCCCCGCGAATCCTCTGCCCGCCGGCACGCGCGCCGTGCGTTTCGCGGTCGGCGAGCTCGAGACCGGCGAGGAGTACTTCGCCGAGATCTCCCTGAAGGTGCTGGGATCGCCGCTCGACCCGGTGATGGGCGACGACGTGCTGTGCGTCGAGGCGTTCGGCGGCGACGCCTCGGGGCGGAGCCAGGATGGGTCGGCCGGTGGCAAGGACAACCCCTGGCGCTACTGCGTGCCTTCGACCGCCAGTGCGAAACTCGGGCTGCGCTTCGAGCTCGACGCCGACCGGGACCTCGCGGCGAGCGGTGACGCGGTCACCTTCACGCTCACGGCCCAGAATCTCACGCTGTCCGCACAGACGAACGTCGTGCTCTCGCTGGACCTCTCCACCTCGGCCGCGATGACGTTCGTGAGCGCGACCGGCACTCCGAGCCTGGCCGGGGACGTGCTCACCTGGCCGGCGGTGACGCTCATGCCGGGCGACCTGGTTTCCCACACGATCGTCGCGACGGCGTCGGGCTCGAACACCGCTTCGACCAGCGTCGCCAGCTACGTCTCGACGCAGCTCCCTGCGCCCGGGCTGACCGCGAGACGGGTCGTCAACCTGCGCACGGTCTCCGACCTGAGGCCCGCGCTGAGTGTCGCGCCCGCGCAGAGCGGACCCGCCGACTTCAGCTACACGGCGACCATCTACAACGCCGGGAATGGGTCGGCTGGCTCGACCGGTTGCGCGCTGCCCGGCTGCATGGCGATCGCCACCCTGCCCGCCGGCTTCCACTACGTGTCGGGGACCGCGCGCATCAACGGTGTGCCGGTCGCGGACCCCGCGGTGGGGGCGGACCTCCGTTTCACCTCGGGGCTCCCGGCCACGCTCGGGGCCGGGGGCACGACGACCATCACGTTCGACGTCGCCGTGGACGACACCGTGTCGGGAGGCAGCTATACCTCCACGTTCGAGACCTGGCTTCGTGACGTCGGGATGAACCTGACCGTCGAGGACGAGGTGTCGGGCGCCGCCGCGGTCGCCACCGGGGTCGGGGTGCCCGTCGGCGAGCCCACGGCGGCCCGCCTGCTCGCGGTCTCGCCGAACCCCTTCCACTCGCAGGCTGCCGTCGTGTTCGAGCTCGCCCGCCCGGGGCCGGTCTCGCTCGACGTCTACGACATCCGCGGCGCGCGGGTGCGGCGTCTGTGCCGGGAGGCCGCGGTCGCAGGGCGGCGCACGGTCCTCTGGGATGGCACGGATGACGCGGGCCGCGCGCTCCCGAGCGGCGTGTACCTGGTGCGCATGGAGGCGGGGCTGCACCATGCCAGCAGGATGACGGTCTGGATGAGGTAGCCGCGGCGTCTGCCGCCTTCGACCTCGGGCGCGGGTCGCCGTACTATGCGTGCCGGATCGTGGGCGTGCAGCGTGGACCGCGCCCTCCGGCTGACCGGAACGAGGTGTCATGAGCGAGAGGAATCGCATCCAGCCCGCGACGCCACCGCGCGCCGAGCCGCCGGCGTGGGCGACCGGCGCGGACGGGTTGCCGCCGATGACGCCGGCGGACCTGCTGCGCTACAGCCGCCACCTGATCCTCCCCGAGGTCGGTCTGCAGGGACAGCGCAGGCTCAAGGCGGCGAGCGTGCTCGTGGTGGGCGCGGGCGGGTTGGGCTCGCCGCTCGCGCTCTACTTGGCCGCGGCCGGCGTGGGCAGGATCGGGCTGGTGGACGACGATGTGGTGGACGAGAGCAACCTGCAGCGCCAGGTGCTCTACGGCACCTCGGCGCTGGGGAAGCCGAAGCTCGAGTCGGCGAAGGCGCGGCTCCTGGACCTCAACCCCGGCGTGCGCGTGGACACCTTCGAGACGCGGCTCACCAGCGGGAACGCCTTCGAGATCCTGCGCCCTTACGACGTGGTGGTGGACGGCACCGACAACTTCCCGACCCGTTACCTGGTGAACGACGCGTGCGCGCTGCTCGGCAAGCCCAACGTCTACGGCAGTATCTTCCGCTTCGAGGGTCAGGCCAGCGTGTTCGACGCGACGCGCGGGCCCTGCTACCGCTGCCTCTATCCCGACCCGCCGCCGCCGGGGCTGGTGCCGTCGTGCGCCGAGGGCGGCGTGCTCGGCGTGCTGCCGGGCATGATCGGGGTCATCCAGGGCATCGAGACGCTGAAGCTCCTGCTCGGGATCGGCGAGGCGCTCATCGGCCGACTGCTGCTGTTCGATGCGCTGGCGCTTCGCTTCCGCGAGCTCAAGCTCCAGAAGGATCCGGAGTGCCCGCTGTGCGGCGCGCACCCGACGGTGACGCGGCTGGTGGACTACGAGCAGTTCTGCGGCATTGTGCCGGCCGTGGCCGCAGGCGGGGAGCAGGCGGCCCTCGAGATCACAGCGAAGGAACTGGCCGCGCGGATGGAGCGCGGCGACGACCTGGTGCTGGTGGACGTGCGCGAACCGCAGGAGTGGGAGATCGCACGCATCCCCGGCGCCACGCTCATCCCGCTCGGCTCCCTGCCGGCACGGCTCGCCGAGCTGGACACCAGCCGCGAGATCGTGCTCCAGTGCCACACCGGCGCGCGCAGCATGCGGGCGCTCGAATTCCTCCACCAGTCGGGCTTCCGCAGGCTCCGGAACCTGCGCGGCGGCATCGAGGCCTGGTCGCGCGAGGTGGACCCCGGCGTGCCGCGGTACTGAGCGCCGCGCGCCACGCGGGCATTCCGACCACGCCGCGTCCGGCCGATTGACGCCGGGTGCGGCGCGGCGCTTATATCCCCGTCAGCGCTTCTCCCTGCGGCGCCGCGCGCCGCGAAGCACCCGGACCGGAGGAACCGTGATGTCCCGTCGCTGGCTGTGGAGTCTCGCCCTGCCGCTCGCCGCCGCGGTCGTCATCGCAGCGGGCTGCGCCGTCAACCCGGTGACCGGGCGGCGGGAGATCTCGCTGGTGAGCACCTCGCAGGAGCTGAAGATCGGCGAGGAGGGCTACAAGGCGGTGCTCGAGGAGTACGGCAGGTACGACGACCCGGCGCTCCAGGCCTACGTCGAGGGCGTGGGCCAGAAGGTCGCGAAGGCCTCGCACCTGCCGGACCTGGCGTGGCACTTCACCGTGCTCGACGATCCGACAGTGAACGCGTTCGCCATGCCCGGCGGCTACATCTATGTCACGCGTGGCATCCTCGCGCACCTGAACTCCGAGGCGCAGCTGGCGGGCGTGCTGGGGCACGAGATCGGCCACGTCACGCACCGCCACACCGCCGAGCGCATCACCCAGCAGCAGCTCTTCGGGCTCGGCCTCGGTCTCGCCTCGGCGTTCTCCGAGAGCTTCCGTCGCTACGGCGGCGTGGCCGAGCAGGCGCTGGGGCTGCTGTTCCTCAAGTACAGCCGCACCGATGAATCGGAGGCCGACGAGCTGGGCGTCGCGTACGCCACCCGGGCCGGCTACGACCCGCGCGAGGTCCCGGCGACCTACGCGATGCTCAAGCGCGTGAGCGACAAGGCCGGGCAACGGCTGCCCGGCTTCCTCTCGACCCACCCCGATCCGGGCGACCGCGAGGTGCGCACCGCGCAGCTGGCGCGTGCGGCGGTGGCGGGGAAGAGCGGCCTGATCGTGAGCCACGACGGCTACGTGCAGCGCCTGGACGACGTGGTCTACGGCGCCGACCCGCGCCAGGGCTACTTCCTCGCGGACCAGTACTACCATCCGACCATGGGCTTCCAGATGGCGTTCCCGGCGGGCTGGAAGCGACAGGACACGCGCTCCGCGGTGCTGGCGGCGGGGCCCGAGGACGCCGCGGCGATGCAGTTGTCGCTGGCGAAGGCCGAGGCCCAGTCGCCCGGCGCCTTCGTGGCGCAGCTCTCCGCGCGCGGCACCTTCGCGGCGACGGAGGGCGGGAGCGAGAGCGTCGGCGGCTACGCGGGGTGGGTGGGTCGCGTGCAGGTGGCGCGCCAGGGCCAGCCGCCCGCCACGCTGGCCGCCGCCTTCATCCGTCAGGCCGAGGGCCGGATGTTCCAGCTGCTGGGCCGGAGCAAGCAGCGCGGCGACGCGGACGAGGCGAAGATCTTCGCCAGCGTGCGCTCGTTCCGACCGCTCACCGACCCGGCGCGCATCGCGGTGAAGCCCGACCGCGTGCGGGTCGCGAAGCTGACGACCGCGGGGCGCTTCGACACCGCGATCGCCCGGCTGGGCGCCACGGCCGCGGACCTCGAGGACAACACCATCCTCAATGATGTGGAGTCCGGCGAGACCCTCCCCGCGGGCGCGCTGGTCAAGTACATCGTCGAAGCCCGGCCGCGCTGAGAGCCGGGACTCGCGAGCGCACGGTGCGGCCCGCCACAGCGTGCGCGAGCCCGCCGCGCGACGATGCACGCCCGGGACCCGCCGCGCCCGCAACTGCGTGTCGTCCTTCACAGTCCAGTTGACAGTCCCCGAATCGGCCATTAGTGTCCGCCGGCCCGACCATGAAAAGAGCCTCCATCCTCCTCGTCACAGCTCTCGCCCTGGCCGCGGGGACGGCAGCCTTCACCCAATCCTTCTCGGTGCAGCTCGGGAACCCGCGGGGCCCCGCGCAGCCCGTGAAGTTCCCGCATGACATCCACGCCGGCAAGCTGGGGATGGACTGCCTCTACTGCCACTACGGCGCGGAGAAGTCCGCGATCGCGAACCTGCCGCCGGTCAGCACCTGCATGGGGTGCCACAAGATCGCGGTGACGGACCGGCCCGAGGTCCAGAAGCTCGCGGGCTACTACGAGCGCGGTGAGCCGATCCCCTGGGTCGAGGTGTACCGCCTGCCGGACCACGTCAAGTTCAACCACAAGCGCCACGTCAGGGCCGGCCTCACCTGCCAGACCTGCCACGGGCCGGTCCAGGCCATGAACGTGGTGGTCCAGTACCCCTCGCTCAAGATGGGCTGGTGCGTGAGCTGCCACCGCGAGCGCATGAACGACCCCGGCTTCCCGGCCAGCACCGACTGCCTGATCTGTCACCACTAGCCCGGACTATTCATGAACCGCCAGCCGAGAGCGCGAGATGCACGTCAGCCGCAAGGAGTTCGGCCGGCCGCGACGGAGTCGTGTTGTCAACACGTCGCGGGGCACCCACGCGAAGCGTGGGTCGCGGCCGGTCGAACGACGCCGCGGATGGCGGGCAGATCGCGCTCGCAGGCGGCGGGCTCATGAATAGTCCGGGCGAGGGGAGCGGATGAGCGAGTTCACCTTCAAGCGGCGCGACTTCCTCAAGCTGGTCGGCATCGGTGTGGCCGGGACCACGACGGGCTGCGCGTCGCGCCCGGCGGAGAAGCTCATCCCGTACCTGGTGGCGCCGAACGACCTCCTGCCGGGCGTGCCCTACTGGTACGCGAGCACCTGCCGCGAGTGCAGCGCGGGCTGCGGCATCCTGGTGAAGACGCGCGAGGGCCGCGCCATCAAGGTCGAGGGCAACCCCGCGCACCCGGTGAACCGCGGCGGGCTGTGCGGGCTCGGGCACGCGGCGCTCCAGGGTCTCTACCATCCCGATCGGCTCAAGTCGCCGATGCTGAAGGTGAACGGGCAGTGGAAGGCGATCGGCTGGGACGAGGCCATCCGGACCGCGGCCGACCGGCTGGCGACCGCGAAGTCGGGGAAGCGCGGCGTCGCGGTGGTGACCGGGAACGCCACCGGGTCGTTCGAGAAGCTGGCGCGCGAGTGGGCGGCCGCCGCGGGCGGCACGCACCTGGTCTACGAGGCGTTCGGGCACGAGGCGGTGCGCGAGGCCAACCGCCGCACCTTCGGCCAGGCCGTGGTGCCCACGTTCGACTTCGCACGCGCGCAGATGGTGGTCTCCTTCGGCGCCGACTTCCTCGAGACCTTCGGCTCGCCGGTGGCGCAGGCGCGCGGCTTCGCCGCGATGCGCGCGCAGCCGCAGGCCGGCTGGTTCGTGACGGTGGAGCCACGGCTCTCGCCGACCGGCGCCCGCGCCGACGAGTGGGTCGCAGTGCGGCCGGGCGGCGAGCTGGCGCTGGCGCTCGGCATGGCGCACGTGATCGCGAAGGAGGGCCTGGGCCGGGGCGCAGCAGGCGTGGACCTGTCGGCGTGGATGCCCGAGGCGGTGGAAGAGCGGACCGATGTGCCGGCGAAGACGATCGAGCGCCTGGCGCGCGCGTTCGCCTCGCGGCGCCCGAGCCTGGCGATCGCCGGCGGTGTGGCGGCGCAGAGCGCGCAGGCGGTGGCGCTCGCCGCCGCGGTCAACCTGCTCAATCACATGGCCGGCAACCTGGGCGAGACGGTGCGGCTCGACCAGGCGCTCAACTTCGACGCGGTCGCGCCGTTCCGCGACGTGCAGGGCCTGATCGAGAAGATGAAGCAGGGCGAGGTGGACGTGCTGGTGGTCCACGGCGCCGACCCCGCGTACTCGATCCCGGCGTGGGCCGGCTTCGGCGCGGCGCTCGACCAGGTGCTGTTCAAGATCTCGCTCTCCAGCGTGATGGACGACACCGCCGAGCGCTGCGACCTGGTGCTGCCGGAGACGCACGCGCTGGAGAGCCTGGGCGATGCCGAGCCGATGCGGGGCGTGTGGTCGCTGGTGCAGCCGACCATGCAGCGCGTGCCGATGTTCGACGCCCGGCCCGCCGGCGACACGCTGATCGCGCTGGCGAAGGCGGCCGGTTTCGGCGCCTTCCCCGACACCTGGGACGCGTACCTGCGCAACGAGTGGAAGGCGCGCCACGCGCGCTTCGGCGCCGGCCGCACCTTCGAGGCGTTCTGGGAGGACGCGCTCAAGCAGGGCGGCGTGTGGGAGGAGGCGCCGGCCGGCAAGCCCGGCGCGGCCTGGAGCGGCACGCACGCGTTCGCCTCCCCGGAGTTGCAGGGCGTGGGCGAGGTCGCGGTGGTGCTGTTCCCCTCGCACCTGCACGACGGGCGCGGGGCGAACAAGCCGTGGCTCCAGGAGCTGCCCGACCGCACCACCACCGCGGTGTGGGGCTCGTGGGTCGAGATCCATCCCGACACCGCCGCGAAGATCGGCGTGGCCCAGGGCGATCCGGTCAGGGTCGAGACCGCGGCCGGTAGCGTGGTCGCGCCCGCGTACCTCTACCAGGGCATCCGCCGCGACACGGTCGCGATCCCGCTCGGCCAGGGCCACGCCGCGTACGGGCGCTACGCGCAGGGGCGCGGCGTCAACGCGCTGGCGCTGCTCCCGCCCGCGCAGGATGAAGCGAGCGGCGCGCTCGCCTACCTGAGCGCCAGGGCCAGGCTCTCGAAGGCCGCCGGCGAGAGCGCGCTTCCTCTCGCGCAGCCGAACATGCACCAGGCCGACCGCGGCATCGCCCAGGGCATCGCGGTCGCGAGCCTGATCGCCATGGAGTACACCGGCGGCAAGGCCGGCCGCGTGCTCGAGCCGGCGCGGGGCGAGGGCGAGCGCGCCGGGTCCGCGCATCCCGCGCCGCTGCCGCCGGGCGCCACGCCCGAGGAGGCCGCGCACACGCCCGCCGGCCTCGGCAAGGAAGGCCCGCGCGGCGTCAACGAGCCGGTGCTGCTCGAGACCCCGCCCTCGCAGCGCAGGCCCGGGCTGTACACCGAGCCGCGCCAGCTCAAGCCGGGCGAAGTGATCCCGCCGCACGCGATCACCGCCTACGAGCCCGAGGAGAAGGTGCGCAGCCCGCGCCAGATCCCGGTGCACGAGGGCAGCTACTCGAATCCCAACCACCACCACCGCTGGGCGATGGCCATTGACATCAACTCCTGCAACGGCTGCCAGGCGTGCGTGGTCGCCTGCTACGCGGAGAACAACATCCCGGTGGTGGGCCCGGAGATGACGAAGCGCGGGCGCCAGATGGCGTGGCTCAGGATCGAACGCTACGAGGAGCTGCTGGGCGGCGGCCCCAACGACGTGCGCTTCGTGCCGATGATGTGCCAGCAGTGCACCGACGCGCCGTGCGAGATCGTCTGCCCGGTCTACGCCACCTACCACAACCCCGAGGGGCTGAACGCGCAGGTCTACAACCGCTGCGTTGGCACCCGTTACTGCTCCAACAACTGCCCCTACAAGGTGCGCCAGTTCAACTGGTTCGACTACGCCGCTCCCGAGAAGGAGACGTTCGCGTTCCCCGAGCCGCTCAACTGGCAGCTCAACCCGGACGTCACGGTGCGCTCGAAGGGCGTGATGGAGAAGTGCACCTTCTGCGTGCAGCGCATCCTCGACGGCAAGGGCAACGCGCGCGACGAGAACCGGCCGCTCCGGGACGGCGAGATCCAGACCGCGTGCGCGCAGTCGTGCCCGACCGAGGCCATCGTGTTCGGCGACCTGTTGGACCCCGAGAGCAAGGTGTCGAAGCTCTCGCACGACCAGCGGCGCTACTGGGTCTTCAACGAGCTCAACACCAAGCCCGGCATCACGTACCTGAAGAAGCTCGAACGGGAGAGCGAGCTGGCATGAGCGGGACGGTCCTGACCGGCGCGGCGGCGGCCGCCCTCCACCGCGACGACCCCGAGCGGCGCCCGCTCACGCAGAAGTCGCTCAACGACGACATCCTGCGGATGATCGCGAAGCCGGGGCCGGTATGGATCGCGGTCTTCGCCTTCGACCTGCTGGTGCTGCTGGTCGGCGGTCTGTGCCTGCGCAACCAGATCGTGCTGGGGCTGGGCGTGGCGGGCTACACCCGGCCGGTGATGTGGGCCGCCTACATCACCAACTTCGTGTTCTGGGTGGGCATCGCGCACTGCGGCACGCTGGTCTCCGCCATCCTGTTCCTGTTCCGCTCGCACTTCCGCCGCGCCGTGTACCGCGTGGCCGAGGCGATGACCGTGTTCGGCGTGCTCACCGCCGGGCTGTTCCCGCTGCTCCACACCGGGCGCCCGTGGCTCGGCTACTGGCTGGTGCCGTACCCGACCCAGCGCGGGCTGTGGCCCAACTTCCGCTCGCCGCTCGAGTGGGACGTGTTCGCGGTGACCACCTACCTGACGGTCTCGAGCATCTTCTTCGTGGTCGGGCTGATCCCCGACGTGGCCGCGGCGCGCGACCGCGCGACCGGCAAGGTCCTCAAGACGCTCTACACCGCGCTCTCGTTCGGCTGGAGCGGCGGCAACAACCAGTGGAAGCACTACTACGGCGCCTACCTCTACTTCGCCGCCATCGCCACGCCGCTGGTGCTCTCGGTGCACAGCGTGGTGTCGTGGGACTTCGCGGTGTCGCAGACGGCCGGCTGGCACAACACCATCTTCGCCCCCTACTTCGTGGCGGGCGCGATCTTCTCGGGCGTGGCGCTGGTCATCAACCTGCTGATCGTGATCCGCAAGGCGTTCCGGCTCGAGCACATCGTCACGACGGACCACATCGAGAAGCTCTCGAAGCTGGTGCTGCTCACCTCGACCATCGTCGGCTACTCGTACCTCACCGAGTTCTTCATGGCCTGGTACGGGCCGAGCAACGCCGAGCGCGATACCTTCCTGTTCCGCTACTTCGGCCACTTCTGGTGGGCGTCGTGGATCATGTTCACGTGCAACGTGATCCTGCCGCTGCTGCTGTGGTTCAAGGGCGTGCGCCGCAACCTGCCGGTGCTGTTCGTGCTCATGCTGTTCGTCAACGTCGGCATGTGGTTCGAGCGCTTCGTCATCATCATCACCTCGCTGGCGCGCCCGTTCGAGCCCTACGCCTGGGGCGTCAACTACAGGATGTCGTGGACCGAGGCCGGCATCACCGCCGGCGCGTTCGCGTGGTTCTTCATGTTCTTCCTGGTGTTCGTCAAGGTGCTCCCCGCGTTCTCGATCACCGAGATCAAGGAAACCCTGCCGGTGCCGCGACGGAGGAAGGGATGAGCAGGGGCGCGTTCCTCCGCGACCTGCTGCTGCCGCCGGCGCCGAAGCCGGTGGGGGTGATGGGGGTGTTCTCGTACGTGGACGACGCCACGGACGCGGTCCACGCGCTGCAGGAGGGCGGGCACCGCGACCTGAGCGTGTTCTCGCCGGTGCCCTACCACGACCTGGAGAAGGTGATGAAGCAGGGCCCCTCGCTGGTGCGCTGGGTGGCGTTCGCGGGCGGCGTCTGCGGCCTCACCGGCGGCTTCGCGCTGTGCATCTACTCGGCGCTGTCGTGGCCGATGGTGGTGGCCGGCAAGGAGCTGGTCTCGATCCCGCCGTTCGTGGTGATCGGCTACGAGTCCATGATCCTGCTGACCGGGATCTTCAACCTGCTCGGCATGCTGGCGCTCGCCCGGCTCCCGGTGGTGCGCTCGAAGGCGCCCTACGATCCGCGCTTCAGCGAGGACAAGATCGGCATCTGGGTGCCGGCGCAGGGCGAGACCGCGGCGCGCGCGCTCGAGCTGATGCGGGGCCACGGCGCCGACGAGGTGAAGCTCCATGCCTAGGCTCGGGCTCGGCATCCTCGCCATCGGCGTGCTGGCGCTGTTCACCGCGACCACCGCCCAGAAGGGCTGCCAGGACCTGGTGAAGTCGGCGACGCACCTGCGCTACTTCCCGATCCGCGACATGCGATACTCGGTCGTCATCAATCCGCAGAAGGTCTCGATGCGGCTGCCCGATACCACCAGCGTGCCCACCACCGGCCGCGAGCCCGACCCCGGGCGCGACGTGCTCGCCGCGACGCTGGTGAATCCGACCGCGCCGGCCGAGCTCGACTCCTCGGTGGCGCGCGGGACGCGCAAGTTCGCGGTGACCTGCGTGCCCTGCCACGGCAAGAGCATGGCGGGGGACGGGACGGTGGCCGCGCTGTTCATGCCGCCGCCCGACCTGCTCGCCCAGGTCACGCGCGAGCGCACCGACGGCTTCCTCTACTCCTACATCCGCCACGGCGGCATCGTGATGCCGTCCTACGGCGCCCAGGTGACGCGCCAGGAAGCCTGGGACGTCATCAACTACGTCCGCCACATGCAGAAGGTGAGCCCGCGATGACCCGCGAGGCCGTGCTCAAGGACATCGCCTCCCGCATCCCCGGTCGGCGCGACCCGCGCGTGAGCATGATCTGGCTCGCGCTCATCGCGGTCGGGCTGGTCGCGTTCGTGGCGCTGCTCGCGACCCAGCCGCTCCGCGCCTGGGGCGCCTACGGCGTCAACATGATCTACTTCCTCGGCATCTCGCTCGGCGCCGCCGTGCTGGCGAGCGCCATCCGGCTGGCGAACGGGCGCTGGGCCGGCCCGGTGCTGCGCATCGCCGAGTCGCTCTCCGCCTTCCTGCCCTACGGCATCGCCTTCGTCGTCATCATGCTGGTCGCCGGCATCTGGACCTACCTGCCGTGGACCCACACCGCGGTGCTGGCGCGGCAGAAGCCCTACCTCAACGTGCCGTTCCTCTACGCGCGCACGCTGGTCGGGCTCGGGCTGCTGTGGTGGCTGGTGCGCGACCTGGTGCGCACCTCGCTGCGCAGCGACGTGTACCTGCTCAAGGACCACGTCTCACCCGAGCTGCGCGCCGAGTACGAGAAACTCTCGCAGGGCTGGCGCGGGGAGGAGGCCGAAGCCGCTTGGCAGAAGCACCGCCTCGCCCTGCGCGCTCCGCAGATCTGCCTGGTCTATGCCTTCGTCTTCACCGTCTTCGCCTGGGACTTCATCATGTCGCTCACGCCCACCTGGGTGAGCGGCCTGTTCGGCTGGTGGGTGTTCATGGGCGCGTTCCTGAGCGGCATCGCCATGACGGCGCTCTTGAGCACCCGCCTGCGCCAGGCGCGCGGACTCGCGGCCTACATCACGCCGACTCACTTCTGGGACCTGGGGAAGATCCTGTTCTCCATCTCGATCTTCTGGGTCTACCAGTTCTGGGCGCAGTACCTGGTGATCTGGTACGCGAACATGCCCGAGGAGACCTGGTGGGTGTTCCTGCGCTTCGAGGAGCCGTGGCGCAAGCTGGCCTTCACCACCTTCGGGTTCGTGTTCCTGATCCCGTTCCTCGGGCTGATGAACAAGACCAGCAAGACCAACCCGTTCTGGCTCTCGCTCTTCAGCGTCATCGTGATGGCCGGGATGTGGATGGAGCGGCACATCCTGGTGATGCCCTCGGTGAACCCCGACGTGCGCTGGGTAGGGCTGCCCGAGATCGGCGTGACGCTGGGATTCCTCGGCGTGTTCGGTTGGGCGGTGCAGGGCTTCCTCGCCAAATACCCCGCGGTGAAGGTGGTGGACGCCTTAGCCGGCGGCGACGCGGGCCACGGACACTAGCGCGCGGTCCGACTTCTCCGCGTGCGAACGCGCCCGGGCCCAGGATGGGTCCGGGCGCGGTGGTATTGTGGGCGCATTCGGACGGTGTGCCGGGATGGCGGAACTGGCAGATGCGGTGGACTTAAAATCCACCGGGCGAAAGCCCGTGCAGGTTCGATCCCTGCTCCCGGCACTATTGGCTTCCAGCGACGACGCGGCCCCGTCCGTGCCCGCTACCCCAGCTCCTCCGCGATCTTCTCTGCCGTGCGCAGCGCCAGGGCCACGGCGGTGAGCGTCGGGTTGAGCGGTCCGCCGCCGCCCACGAAGATGCTGAGTCCCGCCAGGTAGAGGTTCGGGCAGCCGTGCACGCGCCCGTGCGGGTCCACCACGCTGTCGGCCGGGCCCGCTCCCATGCGGCACGTCCCCATGTAGTGGTTGTAGGTGTCGAAGTCGCGGATGTCGCAGAACTCGCGCTCGCTCGCCCCGCTGGCCGCCGCGACGCGCTCGAACAGCTCGCGGCCGAAGCGGAAGGTCTGCCGGTCGTATTCGCTCAACCGGTACTCGACGTGCGCGCAGGGATCGCCGAAGCGGTCGCGCGCCTCTGAGAGCCGCACGACCTTCCTCGGGGAGGTGTCCGATTCGGTGTGCATGGTGACCCGCCGGCAGCGCCGCGCCGGCTCGAAGGCCGCGAGGGCAGCCGCGGCGCTGCTCATGGACGCGGCGCGCTTCTCGTGCTGCGGCGCGAAGGCGGTGGAGAACTCGACCTTGATCCCGCCGTGGCGGGCGCGGGTGGGGGGATCGCAGAACTGGTGGCTCTGCCCGGTCCAGAACCCGGCCCGGCCCGCAAAGAGATCCTCCCGGTAGTGCATGTGGCCGCTCCACAGATGGTGGAAGACCAGGTGCCTCCCGACGTGGCCGCCCTGGTTGCCGAGCCCGTCGGGGTGGCGCGCGTCGTGCGACAGGAGCAGCAGCCGCGGCGTCTCGAAGGACCCGGCGGCCACCACGATCACGCGCGCCGCGTGCTCTCGGTCGGCGCTCGTGCCGTGCGCGCGGATGACCAGCGCGCGCGCGCGTCCCGAGGCGTCCATGACGATGCGCCGCACCGAGACGTCGCTGCGGACCGTGCAGCGGCCGGTGGCGGCAGCGAGACGCAGGTGGTGGTTCGGCATGTAGCGCGCGCCGATCGGGCACATGTAACAGGTGCCGATGTTGGCGCAGCCGGGGCGGCCGTCGTAGTCGAGGCGCGTGCGGGCCTGCGGCGTGGTATGGATGTGGATGCCGTGCGACTTGAGGCGCGCGGCCAGCACCCGGTCGTCCCAGCTCAGCTCGAACGGCGGCAGCGGGAAGGGCCGCGAGCGCGGCGGCGCGAAGGGATTGTCGTCGTCGGTCCCCGACACACCCAGCAGCGACTCGGCGTGGCCGTACCAGGGTTCGAGCTCTTCGTACGAGAGCGGCCAGTCCTCGTCCAGTCGGTAGAGCGTGCGCGTCCTGAAGTCGCGCGGAGCCATGCGCAGCGCGATGCCCGCCCACTGGGTGGCGCAGCCCCCGACCACCATGACGCGCTCGGGCAGGAGCTTCTTCTCGCCGTCGTTGCCCTCGGTCATGTGGCCGAGGTCGTCGGCAATCGCGCCGGCGGGGTCGGAGTGGTCGTAAAGGACTGACTCGCGGAATTGCTTCTCGGCCGGGTAGGGGAAGTCCGGGCCCTTCTCGAACACCACGACGTCGTGGCCGCGCAGCGTCAGGGCGTGGGCGATCGCCGTGCCGGCGATGCCGGAGCCGACGATGGCGACGGTGCTCTCGCTCACGGGCGCATCCTCTCCATCACGGTCGGCCCGGGAATGGCGGGCGGAGATGGCTCATCCCTGCCCCGGCGCCTGCCGGTAGGCTTCGAGCCCCCGCGGGTGGCCGGGCCAGGCGTCGTAGCCGGTCAGCACCCAGGCGTCGGTCCGGGCGAACAGGTGAAAGATGTCGCGGACCACCAGCCGGGCAAGACGCGTGCGCTCCGGTTCGGTCACGCGCCGCCAGACGCGCGCCCAGCCCCGTACCGGGAGCATGGGGTGGAGGATGCGCCGCTGAAGCGCGGGCGGTGAGCCGGCGAAGCCGCGCTGGCCCGAGACGCGGGCGGCGCGGTCGAGGCTCGCGGCAAAGCCTGCGTAGAGGCTGCGGCAGCCGGACACGTGGGCGGCGCGCCAGCGGAAGAAGTCCTCGTAGTGGTCCGACTCGATCCGCTCGCCGAGCAGGGCATGCACCGCGGCCATCAGTGTGCGCACGGTCGGCGGGTCGAGGTCGCCGGGAGGGAACGGCGCGGACCGTGCAGGCCGCAGCCAGCGCCGCAGCGCGCGGCGCCTGCGCACGACCATTGCCGCGGCCGAGGCGACGACCGCGACGCCGATGAGGGCGAGGAACCTCCGTCGGGGGAGCTGCACGGAGGCGCAGTCTCCACGAACCGGGCCGGCATTTCAAACGGATCGGCGTCCCGGGCGCGTTCTCCGATCGCGGCGGGGCCTGCGGATCAGGACTTGCCGCCGAGCGGCGCGGTGTCTCCGTCGGAAGCCCCGGGTGATCGGCAAGAAGATGCGCCCGGCGTCCGCCAGGCCCCGCCGCGGGCCCGGCGCTCCCGCCGGCAGGCCGCCCGACCTCACGCGCAAACCGGACGAACGGGGGTGCAACGTGGACCAGCGCCCCCGCTCCCGCGGGCGCATGCGCTATGTTCCGCATCCACGCTTCCTGCTGCGGACTGGCACGCACGGCGCGCCCCGCGGATCGTGAAGTTCTATGTCGCGTCGTCCGGATCAAGTCCGGCGCGCGACCCTACCGGAGAGCCCATGGCACGACCTGTCGCGATCTGGACCCGGATGGCGCTGCTCCTCGCCGCCGCGGCGATCCTGCTGGCGGCCCGCGCGCGCGCCGACGAAGGCATGTGGACGTTCGACAACCTGCCGCTGGCACAGCTCGCCGAGCGCTACGGCTTCACGCCCGCGCCGCAGTGGGTCGAGCACCTGCAGAAGGCCAGCGTGCGCTTTGGCGGCGCCTCGGGCTCGTTCGTCTCGCCGGATGGTCTGGTGCTCACCAACCACCACGTGGCGCTCGGCCAGCTCCAGAAGGTCTCGTCGCGGGAGCAGGACTACGTGCGCGACGGGTTCTTCGCCCGCACCCGGGCCGAGGAGATGCGCTGCCCCGACCAGGAACTCATGGTGCTCCAGGCGTTCGAGAACGTGACCGACCGCGTGCTCGCGGCGGTGGACCCGAAGGCCGCGGACCGCGAGCAGAACGCCCGGCGCAAGGGCGCGATGGCGACGATCGAGAAGGAGTCCACCCGGAAGACCGGGCTCAAGTCCGAGGTGGTGGAGCTCTACCGCGGCGGCGAGTACTGGCTCTACCGCTACAAGAAGTACACGGACGTGCGCCTGGTGATGGCGCCCGAGCAGCAGGCGGCCTTCTACGGCGGCGACCCCGACAACTTCACCTATCCGCGCCACGACCTGGACATCGCCTTCTTCCGCGTCTACGAGAACGGGCAGCCGGTGCTCGCTTCTCCCGGCAGTTCGCCTGCGCGAGCGACGAGGCCGGCAAGGAGCAGCACCTCGTCCCCTACTTCATCTCCGGGCACCCGGGCTCGACCAGCCGGCTCAAGACGCTCGCCCAGCTCGAACACGAGCGCGACCTCGAGGTCCCGGCCCGCATCGCGATGCAGGCGCTGCGGCGCCAGGCGTATCTCGACTTCGCCGCGCGCGGGCCGGAGCAGGCGCGGCGCGCCAAGGACCGCGTCTTCGGGATCGAGAACGGGCTGAAGCGCCTGCGCGGCTTCCTCGAGGCGCTGAACGACCCGCGGCTCTTGGAGAAGAAGCGCGCGCAGGAGGCCGAGCTGCGCGCGAAGGTCGCGGCCGATCCGGCGCTGGCCGCCGCGTCGGCGGGCGCCTGGGACCGCATCGCCGCGGCCGAGCGGGAGCTGGCGCGGCGCCAGCGCGAGTACCTCTACCGCGGGCTCTCCGGCGCGGGACGGCTGGTCGAGATCGCGAACCAGATCGTGCGCTACGCGACCGAGGTCGAGAAGCCCAATGAGAAGCGCTTCGCCGAATTCCGCGAGTCGGCGCTCGAGTCGCTCAGGTTCCGGCTGTTCTCACCCGCGCCCATCTACCCGGACTTCGAGGAGGCGATCCTCTCCGCCGTGCTGCAGGAGTCACTCGACCGGCTGGGCCCCGACGACGCGTTCGTGAAGGCGGCGCTCGGCGGCCGGCGGCCCGGCGAGGTGGCGCACGAGATCGTGGGCGGCACCAGGCTCGCGGAGGTCGCGGTCCGCCGGCAGCTCGTCGCCGGCGGGCGGGCGGCGGTCGAGGCGTCGAGCGATCCGCTGGTGGCGTGGGCGCGGCGGCTCGATGCGCCGTACCGGGAGCTGCGTGCCTGGTACGAGGACAACGTCGAGAGCGTCGAGTCGCTGGAGGGCAGGAAAATCGCGCAGGCCCGCTTCGCGGTCCACGGCAAGTCCACCTACCCGGACGCCACCGGGACGCTGCGGCTCTCTTACGGCAAGGTGGCGGGCTACGAGCTGGGGACCACGCGGGTGCCCTGCAAGACCACGTTCTACGGCCTCTACGACCGCGCCGACAGCTTCGACGGCCGCGCGCCCTTCGACCTGCCGCCGCTGGAGCAGGCGCACCGCGGCGATGTGGACCTGGCGACGCCGCTCGACTTCGTCACCACCAACGACATCGTCGGCGGCAACTCGGGGAGCCCGGTCGTGAACCGCGCGGGCGAGGTGGTGGGCGTGGTGTTCGACGGCAACATCCAGGCCTTCGTGTGGGACTACGCCTACACCGACGAGCAGGCGCGCACGGTGGCGGTGCACTCACGCGGCATCCTCGAGGGCCTGCGGAAGATCTACGGCATGGACGCGCTGGCCGGCGAGCTCGAAGGCGGGGCCACGAAGTAGTCGCAGGCGGCGCGGGGCCGCCGGTCTCGATCCGACCGGCGGTCCCGCACGACGCCCACGGCCACGGCCTCGCGGCCGCGGCCTGCCACGCTCAACGCGTGAACGCCACCCGGCGCACCTCCGCCGCGCCGTCCACCCGCACCCGGTAGAAGTAGAGGCCCGCGCCGACGCGTGCGCCCGCGGCGTCGAGGCCATCCCAGCGCAGCGCGCGGCGGCCGGCGGGGAGCTCGCCCCGCTCGAGCGTCCGCACCAGGCGCCCGGCCACGTCGTAGATGCCCGCCTCGACGCGCGCGGTCCGCGGCAGCTCCAGCTCGACGCGTGAGCCCGCAGAGGCCGGGTTCGGGAACGCGGGGCTCACGCGCAACGCGGTCGGCACGCCCCCCGGCACGGCCACCGGCGGCGGCTGGCCGGCCTGGAATCGGTTCTGGGACGTGGTGGAGCCCGACATCCCGGCGAACGGGCTACCCGGCGTGCCGATGAAATCAACGCGGTACTCGATGTCGAAGAAGCTGTCCACCGCCCAGTTGCTGACGGGAACGTACGTGAGCACCGTGTGTCCGGGGCTCGGCATGCCGAAGCCCGTGCCGGCGGTGATGCGCAAGAGGTCGAAGTCCGGGTCGCCGGGAGGCAACTGGCCGTGCAGGTACGTGAGGTCCGCCGGGAAGCTCTGCGGCGTGGTGCCCGGGAAGCGCATGGCCGTCTCCGAGCCTCCATCGAGCGGGAAGGTGAGCACGCGGCTGTAGCCCGAGAGCAGCCCGGTGCCGGTGACGTTCAGCTCCGCCGTGGCGGAGAACGTCTGGGCCGCTCCGCCCAGGCTCCCGCCCGGAACCTCCGAGATGATGGCCACGTTGTGCCATCTGATGGTGCCGAGGAGCAGGGTGCCGGGTGGCAGGCCGGTCTCCAGCACCAGCGCGCCCGGCAGGCTCAGGTAGCCGCCGGCGCAGGTGGCGGGGAACTGCGCGGTGCCCGAGACTTCGGGGACGAGGCACGCCGTGCCCGACCCCTGCCCTTCGTCGAATCGCGACGAGGACGTGGTGGAGCCCGACATCCCGCCGAACGAGCCGCCCGCCGCGCCCACGAAGTCGATGAGGTACTCGATGTCGAAGAAGCTGTCCACCGTCCACCGGCCGTCGCTACGGAGGGTGAGCGTCGTGTGCCCGGGGCTCGGCATGCCGAAGTCGCCGCCGGCGACGATGCGCAGGAGGTCGAAGTCCGGGTCGCCGATGAGCTGCCCCTGCAACTGGAGCAGGTTGGCGGGGAAACCCTGCACGCTCGCGCCGAGAGAGCGCGGAGCGGTCTCCGTCCTGCCCGTCACGGGGAAGGCGATGGAGCGCCGGAAGCCGATCAGGGGACCATTGCCGACCAGGTCCACAACCGCGCTGGCGGTGAAGTCCTGGAGCGCGCCTCCCAGCGTGCCGCCCGGAACCTCCGAGGTGGTCACGATGTTCCTGATGCGGATCGAGCCCGTCACCGGCTCACCCGAAGGCAGGCCGTTCAGCAGCAGCGATGCGTCGGGCGGGCTGAGGTAGCCGGAGACGCAGGGGGGCGGGAAATCGGCCGTGCCGCCGATCGAGGGCACTCCGCAGGCGCTGCGCGGCGGCTGCCCCTCCTGGAAGCGGCTTCCCGACATAGTGCTGCCGGACCTGCCGGCGAACACGCTGCCCGGCGCGCCGATGAAGTCAATGCGGTACTCGATGTCGAAAAAGCTGTCCACCGCCCAGTTGCCGTCCGGCAGCCGCGTGAGCGTGGTGTGGCCGGGGCTCGGCATGCCGAAGTCGGTGCCGCCGGTGATGCGCAGAAGGTCGAAGTCCGGGTCACCCGGAGGCAACTGGGCGAAGAACTGGAACATGTCGGTGTCGAAGCTCTGCGGCGACGAGCCCGCCAGCCGTGGGGCGGTGTGCGACACCCCCAAGTCTACCGACAGCGTGAGGCTGCGGTAGTAGCCGGCGTAGGCGCCGGTACCCTGGAGGTCGAGCAGGAGCGTCGCCTTGAAGGTCTGCACCGCGCCGCCAAGGCCGCCTCCCGGCACCTCCGAGATGACCGTGATGCCCTGCATCTTGAAGGTGCCGAGAAGCTGCGAGCCCGGCGGCAGCCCGGCCTCGACCGCGAGCACCGAGGGCGGGCTCTGGTACCCGGGGAGGGCGTAGGGCGGGAAGCTGGTGGTGCCCGTGCCGTTGTCGGCGACCACGACGCGCGTGCTGGCGGAGGCGATGGCCGGGCAGAGGACGCTGGCGAGCAGCGCGCTCGCCAGGAGCGCGCGACGGACGAATCCCATGTGTTCCTCCTCGTTCCAGGCCGTGCGAGGTGCGCGGTCATGGGGTGGAGCAGCGGGGAACTCAGAGGCTGCGCCCGGTGGTCGGCGGGCGAGCGGCTCGTGTCCAACAGTCTACCGGGTGACCGGCGCCCCCGGCCATCGGAAAGTCGGACGTCGGGACTCCGGGCGCCAGCGGGTCGGGCATCCGGCAACGCGGCCGGCCGGGGATCGGGCATTCCGCATGCCGGCCACCGGGGGACCGGGCATTCGGCATGCCGGCCACGGGGGGAATCGGGCATTCCGCGAGCGGGGCGTCGGGAAGCGGAACCGCCGGGGCGTCGCTGGCCGGGGCGCCTCCTTCTCCGGGGCGCGACGCCGGCGTACCATCGCGCGGGCGGTGGCCCCGGGGCCGCGCCGCCGGTGTGCCATCGCGCCGCCGGGGGACGCCGGGCGGGCGGGGGAGCCGGAGCCTGGAGAAGCCGCGGGCGGGAGCGGGAACGATGGATTCGGCCGCACGTGAGTTGCTGGAGCCGGGCGTGGCGCGTGCCGGGTGGTGGCGCGGCGCCGGGGACGGGCGCGTCGAGTGCACGCTGTGCCCGCGGCACTGCCGGCTGCGCGACGGGCAGCGGGGGTTCTGCTTCGCGCGCCAGGCCCGCGGCGGCGGCATGGCGCTCACCGGCTACGGCCGCGCCTCCGGGTTCTGCGTGGACCCGATCGAGAAGAAGCCGCTCCACCACTTCCTGCCCGGCACCGGCGTGCTCTCGTTCGGCACCGTGGGCTGCAACCTCGGCTGCAGCTTCTGCCAGAACTGGGACATCTCGAAGGCGCGCGACGAGGAGCGGCTCGACGACTGGGCGCTCCCCGAGGCGGTGGCGCAGGCCGCGGTGGACGCGGGCTGCCGTAGCGTCGCCTTCACCTACAACGAGCCGGTGATCTTCGCCGAATACGCCATGGACTGCGCGCAGGCGGCGCACGAACGCGGACTGCGCACGGTCGCGGTCTCGGCCGGCTACGTCGAGCCCGGGGCGCGCGCCGCGTTCTTCTCACGCATGGACGCCGCGAACGTGGACCTCAAGGCGATGAGCCCCGCGTTCTACCGCACGATGTGCCTGGGCGAGCTCGTGCCGGTGCTGGACACGCTGCGCTTCCTCGCGAACGAGACCGGCGTGTGGCTCGAGGTCACGAACCTGCTCATCCCCGGCCACAACGACGCGCCCGACGCCGTCGCCCGCCTCTGCGACTGGGTGGCGCACGAGCTGGGCCCCGGCGTGCCGCTCCATTTCACCGCGTTCCACCCGGACTTCCGCATGCTCGAGGTGCCGCCCACGCCGCCCGCGACGCTGGCGCGCGCGCGGAAGCAGGCGCGCGCGGCGGGTCTCCAGCACGTCTACACCGGGAACCTGCGCGACCCCGCGGGTCAGTCCACCTGGTGCGCTTCGTGCGGAGCGCGGCTGATCGAGCGCGACGGCTACCATCTGGGCGCCTGGGACCTCGACGAGGAAGCCCACTGCCGGCGCTGCGGGACGCGCCTCGCCGGCTGCTTCGACCACGGACCCGGGGTTCCGGCCGCGCCTTCAGGACGTTGATCCCGCCATGCGCCGGCTCCTCGCCGTGCTCGCGTTGCTCGCGGCGGCGGCGGCGTGCTGGTGGCTGTGGCCCGCGGACCCGGTCGGCGAGCTGCGCCACCGCTGGTCGCCGCTCGCGCGGGTCGAGCGCATCTCCGCGCCGCAACTGGGCGAGCGCATCGAGCGCTGGCGCCTCACCGCCTCGGACGGGAGCCGCGCGACCGGGTTGTGGCGCGCCGCGCCGCCCGGCACCGCGCGGCCGTGGACGGTGGTGCTGCTGGGCGGCCTGGTGACCGGCGACCGGGCGGCGCTCCTGCTCCCCGCGGATGCCCCGGTCCATGTGCTGGCGATGGACTGGCCGTGGGAGGGATCGCGGCGCATGCCCGTGCTGCGCATGCTGCGGGAGCTCGGCGCCATCCGCCACGCCGCGCTGCGCTCGCCCGCGGTGCTGGCGCTCGGCGTTGCGGCGGCGGCACGGCAGCCCGAAGCCGATCCCGAGCGCGTCGCGCTGGTGGGCGCGAGCCTTGGCGTGCCGCCCGCGGTCGCGGCGCTGCGGCTCACGCCAGTGCCGCGCGCGCTCGTCCTGATCGACGGCGGGGCGGGCCTGTCGGCGATGTTCCGCCACCTGCTCGAGCGGGCGCGCTGGCCCGCGCTCTTCGCCGCCCCGCTCGGCGCGCTGGCCGCGCGGCTGGTGCGCCCGCTCGAGCCGGCGCTGCACGCGGAGGCGACGCGGCGCGTGCGCGTGCTCGTCATCAACGGCGACCGCGACGAGATGCTGCCGCCCGGGGCCATCCGGCGCCTGCACGCGAGCTGCCCCGGCGCCGAGGTGCGCTGGCGCCACGACACCCACCTGCGGCCGCGGCGGCTCGACGTCATCGCCGCCACGGCGCGCGAGGCGGGCGAGTGGCTGAAGCGTGGTGCCGCCGGCCGGTAGACCTTCGAATCACGGCCGGCGATCGGGGCTGGTCTGCGGCGCGGCGATGAGAGTAGACTGCGGCGGCTCCGCACACCAACCAGGGAGGGATACCCGCTCTCATGACCGCCACCGCGCCCGCAGTCAGGACCCCGGGGGAAGCGACCGCGCTCCCGGAGAACGCGTACACGACGCTCGCTCCCGGCGAGACCTACCAGCCGGTCGTCCCCCACCGCACCCTCCTGCCCGAGCTGAGCTGGCGCTCGATCCTCTGGGGGCTCTTCCTCTGCATCGTCTTCACCGTGGCCTCGGCCTACTCGGGCCTCAAGGTCGGCCAGGTGATGGAAGCGGCGATCCCGATCTCGATCCTCGCCATCGGGCTGGCGCGCCTCTATCGGCGCCGCTCGAGCCTGCTCGAGAACGTCATCATGACCGGCATCGGCGGGGTCTCGGGCTCGATCGTGGCGGGGGCGATCTTCACCCTGCCGGCGCTCTACATCCTCAAGCTCGACCCGCACCCGGTGCAGACCATCTTCATCTGCCTGGCGGGCGGCTGCCTGGGCGTGCTGTTCCTGATCCCGCTCCGGCGCTACTTCGTGCGCGAGACGCACGGCCAGTTCCCCTACCCCGAGGCCACCGCGATCACCGAGGTGCTCATCACCGGCCAGAAGGGCGGCTCGCAGGCCCGGCTGCTGCTCGAGGCCACCGCGATCGCCGGCATCTACGACTTCTTCGTCACCACCTTCCAGGTGTGGAAGGAGTACGTGAACTTCCAGTTCGTGCCGGTGATGAAGACGCTCGCCGAGCGCGGCAGGATGGTGTTCAACTTCGACGCCATCGGCTTCATCCTGGGTCTCGGCTACGTCATGGGACTCCTGTCCTCGATGATCCTGTGCGCGGGCGGCGTGCTCGCGAACTTCGTACTGGTGCCGCTGATCTGGTTCCTGGGCCAGCACCTGCCGGACGCGGTCTACCCGGCCACCGTGCCCATCCGCGATATGTCCGCGAACCAGATCTTCCGCGGCTACGTGCGCTTCATCGGCGTGGGCGCCATCGCCACCGCCGGCATCTTCGGCATCATCAAGTCGCTGCGCATCGTCGTGGGCTCGTTCTCGGTCGCCGCGAAGGCGTTCCAGAGCGGCGGCCACGCCGGCCTCGAGCGCACCGACCGCGACATCCCGCTCATGAGCATCCTGCTCGGCGTGGTGGTGAGCGCGATCGCGGTGGCGGTGTTCTTCGGTACCCTCGGCGCCGTGGTGCCGGTGGTCCTGGCCGGGCTGCTGCTGACGCTGGCGTTCTCGTTCTTCTTCACCTCTGTGGCGGCCAACGCCATCGCCACCACCGCGCGCAACCCGGTCTCCGGGATGACCATGCTCACCATCATCATCTCCTCGGTGGTGCTGCTGAAGTTCGGCCTCTCGGGCACCACCGGGATGTTCTTCGTCATGGCGATCGCCGGCATGGTGTGCACCGCGCTCTCGGTGTCGGGCCAGACCATCACCGACCTCAAGACCGGCTACTGGCTCGGCTCGACGCCCGCCGCGCAGGAGAAGGTGAAGTTCCTCGGCGCCATCGCGGCCTCGGTGGCGGTGGGCCTGACCATCGTCATGCTGGCGCGCACCTTCCAGTTCGGCGAGGAGGCGCCGGGCGACCTGCGGCCGGTGCTGCCTTCGCCGCAGGCCTCGATCATGAAGGCCCTGGTCCAGGGCTTCATGAGCCACCAGCCCATCGCCTACATCCTGTTCGGCGCCGGCGCCATGACCACGCTGCTGCTCGAGATGCTGGGCGTGCCCTCGATCATCTTCGCGCTCGGCATGTACCTGCCGCTGGAGCTGAACTCGCCCGCGCTGGTGGGCGGCTTCATCCACCACGTGGTGACCCGGCGCTCCGAGAAGGTGGGCGGCCACGCCGGGACCACCATGCGCGAGCGTGGCGTCATCATCGCCTCGGGCCTGATGGCGGGCGGTGCGCTGGGCGGCGTGCTGGGCGCGGCGTTCCGGCTGTTCCCGTGGTACGCGGAGGACAAGGTCAGGACGCCGTTCTACGCCAACGATCCGGTCTCCCAGACCGTCTCGGCGGTGCTCTTCATCGGGCTCTGCCTCTACCTGTGGCTGGGCGCGCGGTGGCGCGTGAAGCCGGAGGCCGCAGCATGAGCGCGCGGTTCGACGCCCAGGTCGCCGACGCCGTCCTCGGCATTGACACGCTGTGGGGCGGGGACGTGATGTGCCCCTCCGGCACCGGGCGGTCCATCGCCGACTCGTGGTTCTCGGACGCCCCGCTGCCGCGCGCGTACACCCATCCCGCCGCAGCGCGCGTGCGCGCGGGCGGCGGGGTCTCGGCGCAGGCGCCCGACCGGGCGGCCATCGAGGAGTACCTGGCCGCGGTGGACGTCGGCGGCGCCATCGCCGGCGTGGCCGCGGAGGCGCGGGCCATGGGCGGGCCGCGCGGCGCCTACGTGACGGGACTGGCCACGGCGTTCGAGGTGATGTGGGACCTGGCGATGGAGACGCTGGGCCGCGGCGCGGCCGTGCCCTACGAGCGCTGCGTGCGCGCCTCGACCGGGTGCGATCCGACGCCCTCCGATCCGGAGCCGAAGCGCGCGCGCGTCGCCGAGC
>JACRPT010000125.1 GCA_016223045.1 Candidatus Eiseniibacteriota bacterium | reverse complement strand
CTCCTGCTTGCGCAGGCCGCTGGTGCCCTGGATGTTGAGCTCCTGCGAGAGGTGCAGGAGCTCGGACATGGTCTTTCCCTTGAGCTCCGTCAGCTCCATGGTCTGTTGCGGGGTCGCGGTGGTTTCCATCGCTTCGCCTCTGGGTGCCGGCGCGGCCGGCGCGAAGGACCGAAGATCCGTGCGGCGGCGGGTGGCCGTGGGCGCGGGCCTTGTGGGCCCGCTGGCCTGGTGGTCAGTGGTTCGGGTGGTCGAAGGCGTCCGCTCTCAGGGAGCCGCGAACAAGTTCCTCGTGGACTGGACGTGGTGGAGAAGCGCTGCGAAGTGTTCCATGTCCTGCGTTCGGGAGGCCGGCGCGCCCGGGGACCTGGAAGGGCGTTGCACCGCGGCGAGCGGGCACCGTGCTCGTATCGAAGGGAGTCGCGGCGCCTTGGTTTCGCGCATTCAGACTATGCGCGCCCCCCACGGGTGTCAAGCTCCGGCGCGGCTCGCGAGGGGATGGACCATGCGTCGGCGGCACGGGATCTCGGACCTTCCCCGAGTCGCCGGCTTCGGCGACGTCGGACCTCCGGGGCTGTTCACCCACGCCTCCCGCCGGGGCCCGCGCCGCGCGACCGTGCAGGGCAGCGTCCGCCCGCGTGCGGAACGCGCCGTCGGGGGTGCGCGGGTTCCCCCGATGCGCGCGAACGCCCGGCGCGAAACTCCGGTTTCACCGTGGAATCCGCGCAGGCGCCCGCGCGCGCCGCGCGTGGCACATCGCTTGCCCCTCTCCATCGGCGACGAGGGTGAAGGGGTCGCGTCCCACCATCCGAGCCTGCCATCTCACGCGCGGCCTCCCACCCCGCCAACCAACCCCAGAGCGCCCCGGGTCCCAAGGGCCCGGGGCGCACCGTTTCGGACGCGGCGTCGGGGCGCGATGCGCTCGTGAGGGGCGTGGCGGCGGCGCGCGCGGTCAGGGCATGCGGCGGATCGGGGCGTCGCCCCGGCCCGAGCCGTCAGGGCGCGATGCGCTTGAGCGGGACGGTGACCCTGACCAGCGGCGGCTCCATCACGCACCAGTCGGGCAGCGCCTCGGCCGCCACCTGGACGCGCAGCGAGTCGCGCCGGCCGCCGATGCGCGCGGGCAGCAGCACCACGCTGTCGAGCTTCGCGACCACCGACGCGGGCCCGGTGATCACGACGCGCCAGGGATCGGCCGTGGTCGGCCCGCTCAACGCGGCGCCGCTGCCGGGCAGGCCCTCGACGCGCGCAGCCACCGGCACCTCGCGGCGCATCTTGCGCTCGATCTGGAGCTCGATGGTGCGCGGCCCGACCAGCCGGTCCACCTTCAGGAGGTCGCTCGCGGAGAGCGGCAGGTCCTCGCTGGTCATCGCGCGCTCGAAGCGCCCCGCCCCCACGCCCGCGAGCGAGAGCCGGAGCGGCGGCTCGGTGACGCGGAGCCGCAGCAGCTGCTTGCCGGTGCCGCGCAGCTCGGCCTGGACCGCGGCCGGGACCGGGCCCGAGAGCGAGAGCGAGTCGGCGAGCTCGTCGATCTCGAGCGGGAACGAGACGATCATCGAGGCCGGCCGGTCCAGGTACACGTTGAGGTAGACCAGCACCGCGAGCAGCAGCGCCGCGAGCTTGAGCCCCAGGTTGTCGAACAGCAGTCCGCGCAGCACGCTCATGGTTCGCTCCCCGCCGGCGGAGCGCCGGCCGGATCGCCCTCGTCCTCGCCCGCCTCGCCGTCCTCGCCGGGCCGGCGCAGCCCGTGGCGCTCCATCCGCGAGTAGAGCGTGCGCCGCGTGAGCCCGAGCAGCCGCGCGGCCTGGCTCTTGTTGCCGCGCGCTCGCTCGAGCGCCCTGAGGATCAGCCCGCGCTCGAGCACTTCGAGCGACAGCCCTTCGGGCGGGATCTCCGGCAGCCACGAGGGGCCCTGGGCGGGCGCGCCGCCCGGCGCGCCCGCGACCGGGAGCATCTGCGCGAACGACAGGTGCTCGACGTCCACGACTTCGCTGCCGGCCAGGATCATGGCGCGCTCGAGCATGTGCTCCAGCTCGCGCACGTTGCCGGGGAAGCTGCAGGCCTCGAGCGCGCGCATCGCGCCGGGGGTGATGCGGTCCTTCGGCAGGCCGTGCCGCTCGAGGAACAGCTCCGCGAGCGGGCGCACGTCGCCGGGCCGCTCGCGCAGCGGCGGCAGCGTGATCGGGAACAAGTTCAGGCGGAAGAACAGGTCCTCGCGGAACTGGCGCTCGCGCGTCATCTCCTCGAGGTTGCGGTTGGTCGCGGCGATGATGCGGACGTCCACGCGGATGGGCTGGTTGCCGCCGACGTGCGTGAAGGTCTTCTCCTCGATCACCTGGAGCAGCTTGACCTGGAGTGGCAGCGGCAGCTCGCCGATCTCGTCGAGGAAGATGCTGCCCTTGTGCGCGTCCTCGAAGCGCCCGGGCTTCTGCCGCACCGCGCCGGTGAAGGCGCCCTTCTCGTGGCCGAACAGCTCGCTCTCGAGCAGCGCCTCGGGCAGCGCGCCGCAGTTCACCTTGATCCACGGTCCCGCGGCGCGCGGGCTGGCGTAGTGGATGGCGCGCGCGATCAGGTCCTTGCCGGTGCCGCTCTCGCCGCGCAGCAGCACGGTAGAATCGGTCTTCGCCACCTTGCGCGCCAGCTCCACCGCGCCGCGCATGGCGGGCGAGTCGCCGACGATGGTGGCGAGCCCCTTCTCGAGCGAGTCCACGGTCCGGGTGAGGCGGCGGTGCTCGGCCAGCCGCTCGAGCCGCGTCACCAGGTGCGCGCGGAAGTCGCCCGCCTTGTCCACGAAGTCGTAGGCGCCGAGCCGCAGGGCCTTGACCGCGGAGTCCAGGTCGGCGTACGCGGTCATCAGCAGCACCGAGCAGTCCGGCCAGCGCCCGCGGATGTCCGCCAGCAGCTCGAGCCCGTCCGGCGGGGCCATGCGGATGTCCGTGATCACCGCGTCGAACGCCTCCTGCTCCAGCTTCCGCAGCGCCGCCCGGCCACCGTTCACGAACGTGGCGTCGTGCCCGGCGTCGCGCAGCTCGAGCGCGGTCAGCTCGGCGTTCCTGACCTCGTCGTCCACCACCAGGACCTTCACGCGCTCCTCCCCGTCCGCCTGGTCAGTTGCACACGTCGATGGCGCCGTACGGCACCGTGGTCTCGATCCATACCTGCTTCTTGCGGATGCGCGCGCGCAGCGTACCCTCACCGGTCCGCTTGTTGAGCCGCGCGCACTTGAACCCGCTCGAGAACTTGTAGGTCTTGTTCCCGCAGCCGTCGAGGTAGATCTGCGTCTTGTTCACCGTGCCCTGCCAGCAGGTGTCCGACTGGATTTCGAGAGTGGTGCGGCCGCAGCCGCCCGCGCCGAGCAGCAGCAGCAGGCCCGCGGCCGTCGCGAGAACCCGTCGAGCGGTCATGCGGGGAGGTCTCGTCCTTTCCGCCGCGCCAGGCGGACCACGCAGGTGGTGCCCCGGCCGGCCTGGCTCACGATCCTGAGGTCGCCGCCCGCCGACTGCGCGAGGCGGCGCGCCAGGAACAGACCGAGGCCCGAGCCGGTGGCCTTGGTCGTGTAGAACGGGTTGCCCAGGCGTCTGAGGACCTCGGGCGGGATCCCCGTCCCGCTGTCGCTCAGGCTCACTTCGATCCTCCCGCCGCGCTCGGACAGCGCCACCGCCAGGCTGCCGCCCCCCGGCATGGCCTCGAGCGCGTTGAGGATCAGGTTCAAGTACAACTGTTTCAGGGACTCGTTGTCCAGCGCCACCGGCGCCGCGGCCGGCAGCGGCCCCCGCTCCAGCGCGACCCGGCGCGCCCGCAGCTCCCCGTCGAGCAGGTCGAGCGTGGCGGCCAGCGCCGCCGCCGCGTCGCCCGCCCCGGTCGCCGCCGGGGTCGCGCCGTCGCTCCCGCCGCGCGCGAACTGGAGGTAGCGCGCCACCGTGCGGGAGAGCCGGTCGGCCTCCTCCACCACGAAGTCGGCCATGCGCCGCGCCTCGGGCTCGAGCTTGCCGAGCCACTGGGCCGAGCCGCGGATGATGGCGAGCGGATTCTTGATCTCGTGCGCCAGCGTGGCGGTGAGCCGCCCCATCGCCGCGAGGTTCTCGGCGCGTGAGAGCCGGCGCTCGAGCTGCGCCGCCGACCACGCTCCGCGGATCACGAACGCCGCCAGCAGCACGATCGCGAGCAGCGTGACCAGCGCGATGACCAGGAGCTTGCGGCCGAGCCCGCCGACCACCTCGGCGTAGAGCGGGCCGGCCTCGACCGCGACCGCTGCGAGCACGCGCCCGGCCTCGTCGTGCACCGGGGCGAAGCCCGCCTGCACCACGCGTCCGTCGTGGCGGAACGGCGGCGATACCGCGGGCCGCCCCCCCAGCGCCTGCGCGAGTGCGGCCCGGGCGAGCGTGTCGAGCGGGCTCACCAGGCCCTCGCCGAACTCGGACTCGCGCGCGTCCACCAGCGTCACGCGCGCGGTGTCGATGAGCGAGGCGTTCTCGACCCCGGTGGCGGTGCGCAGCGTCACGAGCTGGACCTGGATCGAGAGGTAGCCGCTCCCCTCTTCGCGCAGGCGGGCCTCGGCCACCTCGGAGGCGCCGATCTCGCGCGCCGCGGTCGCGGCCACGCGCACGATGCGGCCTTCGAACTCCGAGCGGAGCGCGGTGCGCACGCCGCGCCAGGCCAGCCACGACGCGACCCCGGTGGCGATCAGGACCGCCACCGCGAACAGCGTGATGAAGATCAGCGTGCGCTGCAGGGCACCCTCCCCACCGCGGCGCCACGGCCCACGGCCGGCGCCGGGCCCGGCTCATCCCCCATGCGGGGCCAGCTCGAGCACGCGCGCCAGCGTGCGCGGATCCACGCGGGAAGGCGAGCCCGGTCCCTCGAAGAAGCCGTGCTCGCGGATCAGGTGGACGATGAGCCCGGGGCCGCTCATCTCCTCCCCGCTGCACAGGTTCCGCACGGTCCAATCGAGGTCGCTGTAGGCGTAGACGCGGTCGGGACGGCACGCGTGCGGGCGCTCGACGTCCCACGACCAGGGGCACACCTGGTAGCCGAGGCGCGGCTCGATGCGCGCTTCGAAGGCTCCCTCGACCGCGCAGGGGCGCAGGTCGCACCCCACCTCGAGGCGTCCCTCGAGCCGCACCCAGCCGAGCGGGTCGAGCGCGGCGAGCCGGATCAGCGCTTCGAGCCGGCCGGCGAGCGTGCGCGCCGGGACACCGAGCTCGTCGAGCGCACGCGCGTCGTCGTCGAGCACGTCGCGGAGGCGCTCGCCCGGCGCGAGGAATCCCGTGCGCGAGAGCGCGCCCGGGCGCATGCGGGATTCGACTTCCTCGAGGCTCGGCGGAGGCGCGGAGCCCGGCTCGCTCAGCATGCGTCCTCGGCGCGTCGCATCGGTCCGGGCTACCCCGCGACCAGGGCGTCGCCGACGGCGAAGCTGCCCGGCTCGGCCACGCGCACGAAGCGCCCCCGGCGACCCTGCAACGCATCCATCAGGCCGGGCCTGAGCGCGTTCATGCGCTCGCACGGCGTGCACGGACCGGCGACTTCGAGCACTGCGGTGCCGGCGCGGAAGCGAGCGCCGGCGGCCAGCGCGCTCAGGTCGATGCCCTCCACCGTGACCTGCTCGCGCACGTCACCCGGCCGGAGCCCGAGCTGGTCGAGCGTCTCGCGCTCGACGAGCAGCACCTGGCGGTGGCTGCCGGCCTTCGCGTGCCGGTCGCCCTCGAGCCCCTGGTCGCGCAACGCCGCGACGCGCCCGACGGCGACGAGCGGTGCGCGCGAAGCCGGGCAGAGATGGAGTGCCACGATCGTGGGGCCCATGGCGTGTTCCTCGGGTGACGGGCGGGACGCGGTCGGACGGAATGTAGGTGCGCCCCACGGCACTGTCAACGGTCGGGGCCCCGCGCGAGCACGGGGCCCCGGTGTGCGCGCCGGCGGGAGCCGGCCCGATCGGGACTAGCGGTAGATCGTCTTCACCGCGCCCCAGGTCGAGGAGCGGATGGGGGTGGCGCAGCCGATGTTCATGGTGATCTGGCCCACGTCACCCCACGTACCGTAGATCCGCGTGGCCGCGCACGACGTGTCGATGAACCGCGGGTAGGTGGGCGGCAGCACGTTGTAGGGAGGCGGCGCGTCGGTCTCGCCCACGCCGACGCCGTTCGCGATCACGAAGGTGAGTATGCAGCCGTAGTCGAAGTTCCCCGACGTCTGGATGTTCGCGCGCGAGGCCACCGGCGTGCTCACCCCGCCGATGTCCACGAACTGGACCGTGTTGATCACGGTCGTGGTGTTGAGCGTGCCGGCGCCCGAGCCCCACGGGCCGGGGTTGAAGTTGAAGCTGCCGCCGCTGAAGGTCGAGGTGTAGGTCACCGGCCCGGTGCCGCCCACGCGGTTGTCCACCACGGTGTACGGCGTGGTCTCGATGCCGCAGCGGACGAACCACTGGGTCTGCAGCGTGGCGCCGTTCCAGGACATCACGTTGAACACGTCACCCACGCCGCCGCAGGTGTGCAGGCAGGCGCGCGAGGTCGAGGCGCGGCCGGGCAGCAGGCTGCCGCCGAGGTCCGTCGAGTTGTAGGTGCCGGGAACGGGAATGGCCGCGGCGATCGAAGCCAGCGCTGCCACGAGCAGAGCAGCGAGCGCGACCGCCGCGAGGGAGCGCGTAGCGTTGGGTCTCATGGTGTGCCCTCCCCTTGAGGGGTTGGAGCGATGACACGATGTCGGAGGGCTGATGGCAACCCGCCAGTCTCTCGGGGGACTCGAGCGCAGGAAGTCTGAACCTGCGCGCACGCGAATGCAGGGTATCCGTTCGCACACCAGTCCGTCGCGAGACATCCCCGGCCCGGACGCACCGACGACGAGAGGGGGCCCCGCGCCTGCGCGGGGCCCGGGCTCTCAGAGACCGGCCAGCTGGTCCCGCACCTTCTCGAGGCGCTGGCGCGCCTCGCGGGCGATCGGCTCGATCGCCGGGTTGCCGACGACGCTCATCGCCGCGTTCGGGTCCATGAAGGCGACCACCGAGCCCGCTCCCTCCTCGTGGACCACGACGTTGCAGGGCAGCAGCAGCCCGATCTCGAGCTCCGCCTGGAACGCGCGATGGGCGAGCTGGGGGTTGCAGGCGCCGAGGATGACGTAGCGGCGGAAGTCCGCGCCGAGCTTCTCCCTGAGGGTCTTCTGGACGTCGATCTCGGTGAGCACGCCGAAGCCCTGCTCCTTGAGCAGTCCGGTGACCTTCGCGATCGCCTGTTCGTAGGGCAGGTCCAGCTGGAGTCCGAAGCCGTACGGGGTCTGGACGGTGTTCATGGTCCCCCTCCTTCCGGGGGTGAGAGTCGGGGCCGGCGGCCCGGGATTCGCGGGCCCGCGGGTGCGGGGAACGCTACTCCCCACCCGCGAGCCGTGCCACCAGCACGGTGATGTTGTCATGGCCCCCGCGCTCGCGGGCGAGGCGCACCAGGTCCGCGCACACCGCATCGAGTCCGGCCGCCGTCGTGGCCAGCGCGATCTCCGCGTCGGAGACCAGCCCGTGGAGCCCGTCGGTGCACAGCACCAGCGCATCGCCCGCGCGGAGCGGCCCGGCGAGCCGCGCCGCCTCGACCTCGACCGTGGGGGCCACGCCCACGCTGCGGGTGATCACGTTGCGGCGCGGATCCACGCGCGCCTGCTCGACCGTGAGCTGGCGCGAGCGCACCAGCTGCGCCACCAGCGAGTGGTCGGCGGTGAGCGCGCGCGCCACGCCGTCGCGCACCAGGTAGGCGCGGCTGTCGCCGACGTGAGCGACCAGGCCCTCGGGGCCGCGCACCGCCACCGCGCACAGCGTCGTGCCCATGCCCTCGAGGTCGGGATGCGCGACGCTCTCGCGGTAGACCGCGCGGTTCGCCGCCTCGACCGCGGCGGTGAGGTCGGCGAGCGGGTCGTCGCCGGGCGCGGCGGCCCAGGCCGCGAGCACGGTCTCGACGGCGATGCGGCTCGCCACCTCGCCCGCGAGCGCGCCGCCCATCCCGTCGGCCACCGCGAGCAGCGTGCCGCGGCATGCGCGAGCGGCGGGGTCGGCGGGGCTCCAGTGGCCGAGATGGTCCTCGTTCTGAGACCGCTTGAGGCCGATGTCGCTGGCCCCGCGCACTTCGACGCGCATCGGAGTCTCCCCGGGGACAGCTACCGCGCCGCCGCCTTCGCTTCCTGTCGCATCAGGTGGATGGCGAGGTGGTCGGCGTCCTCGGCCGCCTCGCCGAGAGTCTCGATCACCGTGGGGTGCGCGTGGATCGCGCGGGCGAGGTCCTTCAGGTCCAGGTCGGCCGCGATGGCCAGCGCGCACTCGTGGATGATCTCGCTGGCCCTGGCGCCGATGATGTGCGCGCCCAGCAGCTGGTCGGTGCGGGCGTCGCCCACCAGCTTGGCGAACCCCGCGGTCTCGCCGTCGGCGATGTTGCGGCCGTGCGCGCGGAACGGGAAGCGCCCCACCTTGACCTCGCGCCCCCGCTCCTTCGCCGCGCGCTCGGTCAGACCCACGCTCGCGATCTCGGGGCTGGTGAAGGTGGCGGCGGGCACCGCGCGCCAGTCGGTCTGCGCGGGGTGCCCGGTGATGATCTCGGCCGCCGCCTTGCCCTGCGCCGACGCGAAGTGCGCGAGCTGCCTGATGTCGGTGACGTCGCCGATCGCGTAGACGCCCTGTGCGCTGGTCTGGAGCCGGTCGTTCACCACGATCCGGCCGCGCTCCCCGAGCGTGACGCCCGCCCGCTCGACCCCGAGGCCCGCCGTGTAGGGCTTGCGCCCGGTCGCGACCAGCACGGTGTCCACCTCGACCGTCTTGCCACCGGTGAGGGTGAGCGTGAGCGATCCGTCGGGGTGGTCCTTCCGCTCCTCCACCTTCGTGCCGACGTGCACGGCGATCTTCTGCTTCTTCATCTCGCGCTCGAGCGCCTGCGCGATCTCCTCGTCCTCCTCCATCACCAGGCGCGGCAGCATCTCGACGAGCGTCACCCTGGTGCCGAGCGCGGCGAAGAAGCACGCGAACTCGCTGCCGACCACGCCGCCACCCAGCACCGCCAGGCGCTTCGGCTGCCGCGTGAGGTCGAGCGCCTCCCGGCTGGTGACGACGCGCTCGCCGTCGAGCGAGAAGCCGGGCGGCAGCCACGCACTGGCGCCGGTCGCGATCATGACGTTCGCGGCGGCGAGGTCGGCGCTCCCGCCGTCCCCGAGCGCGACGTGGATGCGGTTCGCCGAGGCCAGCTTCGCGGTGCCGCGGAAGATCTCGACCTGGCGGCCCTGGAGCAGCGTCTTCACCCCGCCGGTGAGCTGCTTCACCACCCGGTTCTTGCGCTCCAGCATCCAGTCCCAGTTCACGCGCGGCTCGCCGACCTCGATGCCGTACTCCTTCGCGCGCCGGATCTGCTCGAGCAGGTGCGCGGAGACGATCCACGCCTTGGTGGGGATGCAGCCCCAGTTGAGGCAGGTGCCGCCCAGCTCGTCCTTCTCGATCACCGCGCTCCGCAGGCCGAGCTGCGCGGCGCGGATGGCCGCGACGTAGCCGCCGGGGCCGGCGCCGATGACGACCAGGTCGAAGGAACGGGTGTCGGACATGAAGAGCCACTCGCGATGCAGGATGGGACGCGGCCTGCCGTCCACGGCGGGACCGGCCGGGTCTGCCCGGCGGAGGCGGACCGCGCCGGATGAGCGCGTGGACTCTAGGGACGCGCTCCCGGGGCTGTCAACCGGGACGGCGCGGCGTCGAGTCCTTCGACCGCTCGTGGCCCTTTCGTCGCGGGCGGGTCGCGGCTACGATGCCGCCATGCGTCGCATCCTCGTGTTCGCGCGCCGGCCGGCGCCGGGGCGTGTGAAGACCCGGCTCTCCCCCGCGCTGCCCGCCGACCTCGCCTGCGCGCTCTACCGCGGCATGCTGCGCGACGCGCTCGATGCCGCCGCGGGCTGCGCGGCCGGCGAGCGCCTGCTCTACTGGGACGAGCCGGGCGGCGACGAGGAGCTGCCGGTGCCCGCGGGGCTCGCGCAGCGCGTGCAATCGGGCGCGGACCTGGGCGAGCGGCTGACCAGCGCGTTCGCCGCGGCGCTGAGCGCTCCCGGGGACCGCGCGGTCGCGATCGGCGCCGACTGCCCGGGACTCGCTGCCGACCGGCTCGAGGCCGCCTTCGCGGGCCTCCAGGCCCACGACGCGGTGCTGGGCCCGACCGGCGACGGCGGCTACTACCTGGTGGGGCTCGCCCGAGCGGCGCCGGCGCTGTTCGCGGGCGTGGAGTGGAGCACGCCGCGCGTGCTCGAGCAGACGCTGGAGCGGGCGCGCGCCGCCGGCCTCACGATGCGCACGCTCGGGCGCCTCGACGACCTCGACACGCCCGCCGGCCTAGCGCGCTGGGTGGCCGGAGCTGCGGTGGCGCCGCCCGCACACGCGCGGCACACGCTCGCCGCGCTGCGCGGCATGGGGCTGCTGCCGCCACCGTAGCCGGGGCCGTCCACGGCCCGCCGCCGGGAGCGCGACCTGGCCGCGGGCCACGGCGTCGCCCGGCCCCTGCCGCGCGGTCCGCGCAGCGCGCCAGCGTGCGCGCTACTTCCCTCCGGAGGACGGCGTCCCGGGCGGCGGCATTCCCGGCGGCGGCGTCTGACCCTGCTCGAGCGGCGGGGCGGAGCGCCCGGACTTCTGCATCGCATCCTGCATCTGCTTCATCAGGGGCTCCTGCATCTCGGGCGGCGGATTGCTCTGCATCGCCTGGTGGAAGTACTCGATCGCCGTGTCGTAGTCCCTGCGATGCGCGTTCACGATGCCGAGGTTGAACAGCGCCACGGGCTGGTGAGGCTCGCGCTGGAGCGCCAGCTTGAAGAGACTCTCGGCCAGCGGCAGCTGGCCGAGGTTGAAGTAGCACACGCCCATGTCCACGATGGCGGTGATTCGCGTCGAGTCGCGGGCGATGGCGCGCGCGTAGTGCGCGATGGCGTGGTCCCAGTTGCCGGTGTCGTAGAGGATGTTGCCCAGTCCGATGTTGGCCTCGACGTCCATGGAGTCCCTGGCCAGCGCGGCTTCGTACCGCTGTGCCAGCTTCTGCTGGTCCGCGTTCGAGCCCTCGACCGGAGGCTGGTTGTTCTTGCGGAAGCTGGAGTAGCCGGTGAACACCAGGATCGCGGCGGCCACGATCCCGAAGAACAGCCACAGCGTGACCGACGTGCCGCCCCCGACCGGCCGCGGACGCGGACGGCGTGCCGGCCTGCGGATGACGACGGGAGACTCGGACGCGGTCGGCGCCTCGGAAGTCGCGAGGGGCTGGAGCGGGTAGTTGCAGGCCTCGCAGCTCGCGCTCTCCTTGTCTCTGGGCTGCTGGACTTCGACAACCTCAGAGATAAAGGCAGGTCTCACGTTTTTCAAGCCCTTCGCCGATTCAGGCGAAACGATTTAGCCCGCTGCGCGCGCCCGCGGCAAGCGCGCCTCCGGGCGATCGCGCGAGCCCCCGGGTCGCGAGCCCGCGCCTCCGGGCCGGCACGTCCGAACCCGCGCGTCCGAGCCCGCGCATCCCGGCCCACACGTCCGAAGCGGCGCGTCCGAGCCCGCGCGTCCGAGCCCGCGCGTCCGAGCCCGCGCGTCCGAGCCCGCGGGTCAACGAGCCCGCAGGTCCTTGACCCGTCTTTCCGGCCGCTGTTAGCTTCGCGCTCTTCCCATGCGCCCGCACCGCTTCGCCCTGCTCCTGCCGCTCGTCCTGGCGGTGTGCGGGCCGGCGCGCGCCGAGACCGTCCGCGTGACGGTGCTCCACACCACCGACCTGCACGGCGCGCTCACCGCCTGGGACTACCTGGCCGACCGGCCCGCCGCGCGCGGGCTCGCGAAGATCGCCACCATGGTGCAGGGCGTGCGCGCCGAGGGCCACCCCGTGCTGCTGCTCGACGACGGTGACGCCATCCAGGGCGGCCCGCTCGTCGCCATCTACGCGGAGGATCCCGGCGACCGGCCCGAGCCGATGACGGCGGCCATGACGCGCATGGGCTACGACGCCATGGCGGTCGGCAACCACGAGTTCAGCGGCGGCCCCGCGGCGCTGGCCCGGGCGCGCGCCGGCGCGGGCTTCCCCTGGCTCGCCGCGAACGTGGTGCGGGCGGGCGATGGAAGTCCGGCATTCGGCACGTCGCTGGTGAAGAACCTGGACGGCGTGAAGGTCGGCGTGGTCGGCGTCACCACGCCCGCCGTGCCCGCCCTCGAGGACTCGGCCAACTGGGCGGGGCTCCGCTTCGAGCCGCCGGTCGAGGCGGCGCGCCGCGAGGCCGAGCGCCTGCGCACGGTCGAGCGCTGCGACGTGGTCGTGCTGCTCGCCCACACCGGACTCGAGAAGGACCCGGTGAGCGGCGCCGAGCGGCGCGGCGACACCCCCGACGAGAACTGGGGCTGGCGCCTCGCCTCCGGGGTCCCGGGCGCGGACGTGGTGATCCTCGGACACACCCACCAGGTGGTGCCCGCGGCGACCGTCGGCGGCACGCTGGTGACGCAGGCCGGCAGGTGGGGCGAGGCGCTGGGCCGCGTGGACCTCGAGCTCACCCGCGCGGGCGCCGGCGCGCCGTGGGCGGTCTCCTCGCGCCGCGCGCGGGTGCTGGCGGTGGCGGACTCGATCCCGGCGGACTCGGCGCTGGTCGCGTTCGCGAGGCGCTACCACGACGCCACCAACGCCGCGCTCGACGAGCCACTCGGGAGCGCGGCGCGCGAGGTCTCTTCGCCCCACGGGCGGTTCGGCGACGGCCCGGCGTGGGAGCTGATCCAGCGCGCGCAGCTCGCCGCCACCGGCGCCGACGTCTCGCTCGCCGCGCTGCCCGACCCGGCCGCGCGGATCCTCCCGGGGCTGGTGACGTTGCGCGACGCGATGCGGCTCTACCCCTACGACAACGCTCTCGGTGTGGTCGAGCTGACCGGCGGCGAGCTGAAGGAGACCCTGGAGCAGTCGGCGCGCTTCCTCGCGGCCTACACCTTCGAGGCCGGACGGCCGCTCGCCGAGCCCGGCATGCCGGCCTACAACTTCGACGCCGCCGAGGGCGTGAGCTACGAGGTGGACCTCACGCGAGCGGCCGGCGAGCGCATCGTGAACCTGATGTGGAAGGGCCGGCCGCTCGCGCTGGACCAGAAGCTCGCGGTGGCGGTGAACAGCTACCGCATGAACGGCGGCGGCGGCTTCGAGGCGGTGCGGCGCGCGCCGCGTCTCCAGCCGGCGACGCGCGCGGTGCGCCGGGTGCTGGCGGATCATCTCCGCAGGGCCGGCGCGCTCGATGGGAGCTGCGACCGCAACTGGGGCCTGATCCCCGATTACGCCGCCGCGCCCGAACGCCCGCTCATCGACCTCGCCGTGCGCCAGGGCGTGGCGCCGAAGGGCGAGGTCCTGCACCTGTTCCCCGACGAGCCGGCGCGCCGCGGCGACCTGGCCTACTGGCTGGCGCGCGCGTTCGGCTGGCGCGAGAAGCGGCTCTCGGGCGCCTTCGCCGACGCGCCCGACTCGCTCGAACCGTGGCTCGACGGCCTGCTCAGGCGCCGCGTGCTGGGCTCCGAGGCCTCGAACGACCTGATCCGCCCCTTCACGGTGGCATCGCTCGCGAACGCGCTCGACTGGTGCGTGGCCGCGGCGCGCGCCTCGGACTACGCGCTCGAGACCGCGCCGGACGAGGCCGCGTTCCGCCGCAGCCTGCTCACCGGGACCAGCCTGCGCCCGCACGCCCCGGCCCGCGGCGGCGCGGCGTTCCCCGACACGCTGACGCGCGCGCAGGTGCTCGGGCTGGTCGTGAACGCACGCTTCCCCACGCTGCGCGTGCTCGAGACCACCGATTTCCACGGCGCCATCCTGCCGAACGCGAGGGAGCGCCGCTCCAACCGCCCGATCGGCGGCTCCGCCGTGCTCGCCGCCCACGTCGCGCGGCTCAGGGCCGAGAACCCCGAGGGCACGCTGCTGGTGGACGGCGGCGACTGCTGGCAGGGCACCATGATCTCGAACATCCAGTTCGGGCGTCCGGTGGTCGAGCAGATGAACGCGATGGGCTATGTGGCGCAGGCGATCGGGAACCACGACTTCGACTGGACCGTGGACACGCTGCGGGCGCGCATCCGCGAGATGCGCTTCGCCGCGCTGGGCGCGAACCTGGTCGAGCGGAAGACCGACCGCATGCCGCGCTGGGCGCGCGCCGACACCGTGGTGGCGCGACGCGGCGTGCGCGTCGGCGTGCTCGGGCTGTGTTACCGCGAGACCCCGACGGTGACCCTGCCGGCGAACGTCGCGGCCCTGCGCTTCGCCGACGACTCGGCGACGGCAGCGCGCGCGGTGCCGCGGCTGCGCCGGCAGGGGCGCGCGCAGGTGGTGGTCGAGGTCGGGCACATCCCGGCCGAATCCGACTCGCTGCGCCGCGCGGTGGGCGGCGACCTGCCGCGGCTGGCGCGCGGGGTGAAGGGCGTGGACGCGTGGTTCGGCGGCCACAGCCACAACCAGGTCCTGGACGAGATCGGCGGCGCGCCGGTGGTGATCGCGGGCGCGCTGGGCCAGGTGGTGGGCGTGTGCGACCTGGTGGTGGACCCGGTGCGCGCGCGCGTGGTCGAGCATGACGCGTGGCTCGTCACCACGTACGGCGACGAGATCGCGCCCGACTCGGCGATGGCCGGGCGGGTCGCCCGCTGGAATGCCGCGGTCGCGCCGCTCGCGGCCACGCCGGTCGGGAGGAACGCGCGGCCCCTCACCCGCAACCGCGGCGGCGAGTCCACGCTCGGCGACCTGGTGACGGACGCGATGCGCGCGGCGGTCCACGCCGACGTGGCGCTCCAGAACAGCGGTGGGCTGCGCGCCGACCTGCCCGCCGGGCCGGTGACCCGGGGCGCGGTGTACGAGGTGATGCCATTCGACAACACCATCGTGACCATGAAGCTCACCGGCGCGGAACTCCGGCGCTCGTTCGAGGAGGGCCTGCGCTTCGGCCGCGTCACCCAGCAGAGCGGGCTGCGCTTCAGCTACGACACCGGCCGGCCCGAGCTGCAGCGGCTGGTGCAGATCACGCGGGCCGACGGCGCCCCGCTCGAGGACGCGAAGCTCTACGTCGTGGCGGTCAACAACTTCATGGCGGGCGGCGGCGACAACTACGACACGCTCGCCCGGGGGCGCGACCGGGTCGAGACCGCGCTGACGGTGCGCGACGCGCTCGAGCGCTTCATCGCCGCGAAGAGCGCGGGCGGCGCGGCGCTCGACCTCTCTCCCGACGGCCGCATCCAGCGCGTCGGCGCGGGCGGCCGGGAGAACTGAGATGCCGTCGCGCGCGCGAGGCCCCGGCGGAGCATGCCGCCGGGGCCTCGCGCGTCCCGCCGCGCCGGGCTACCGCCCGCTCCCGCCCGTCGCGGGAGCGGCGTCGCCGCCCTGCACGGTGAGGCCGATGCCCGACTTCTCGAAGTAGGCCTTCACGCCGGTCGCCAGCTGGTGCGCGATCCGGCGCTGGAACTCGGGGTCCTTCAGCAACCGCGCCTCGACCGGGTTGTTGATGAACGCGGTCTCGACCAGCACCGACGGGAACTCGACCGACTTGAGCACCACGAAGCCCGCCTGCTTGATGCCGCGTGACTCGATGCGGCGGTCGGCCGCGACGTGGTCGAGCAGGGTCTCGGCCAGCAGCTGGCTCTGCTGCAGCGCCGAGGTGCGCTTGACGTCGTACAGGATGCTCACCAGGTCGTTCTCGGCCTGCGGCGGCACGCCGCCCACCAGGTCGGCGGCGTTCTCGGCATCCGCCAGGTCCCGGTCGGCCTGGTCGCTCGCGCCGCGGAGCGACAGGAAGAAGACCTCGGTGCCGCTCCCGTTGCCGCGCCGCGGCGACGAGTTCGCGTGGATGCTGATGAACAGGTCGGCCTTCGCCTTCTCGGCGATGTGGTAGCGCTCGCGCAGCGGGATGAAGTAGTCGCCGTCGCGGGTGAGCAGCGCGCGCACCCCGGGGATCCGGTTCAGCTCCTCCGCCAGGCCGCGGACGATCGCCAGGTTGGTCCACTTCTCGAGCACCCCGCGGGGGCCACGCGCGCCGATGTCCTCGCCGCCGTGCCCCGCGTCCACGGCCACGACGCGCACACGCTCGCCCTTCGGCGTGCGCCTGGCCGCCGCGATCGCGGCGAGGCGCCGGTCCTCCGTCGCCTGCCCGCCCGGCCGCTGCACGTCCACCACGACGCGGAACGGCTTATCCCCTTCGGGCAGCAGCACGAACACCTTGAAGCGCGTGGAGTCGCGGAACCACAGCTGGAAGCGCGCGCCATTCGCGCCGGTCGCGGCCTCGACCGAGTCCACCAGCCCGTCGCGCACGCCCAGCACCGCCGGCACGCCCTCGGCGCGCGCCAGCGGCTCGCCCGGCACGCTCACCACGACCGAGCGCGACCGGCCCGAATCCGGCGCCACCGGCGAGACCGGCACGGAGAAGTCGAGGACCACGCGCGTGCCGGTCGGCGAAGACCAGGATCGCATCGCGGTCAGCGCGGGCCGGGGAGCGGGCACGGGCTCGCGGCGCGCGCCGGCGACCGGTACCGCGGCCAGCCCGGCGAGCAGTGCGAGCAGCAGGATCGATGTGGGGTTGCGCATGGTCCGTTGCCTTCCCTGGCGCGGCCGGAGGCGGCGGGCGCGAGGCGCCGCCTCCCGGCCTTGCTGTGATCCGCGTCCCGCCGCTCGCCGCGCGGCCGCCCGATTACTCGAGCCGCAGCGGCACGAAGCGGGTCTGCCCGTTCGTGTTCACGAGCAGCACCGCGTTCTTCTTCTTCGCCGCCTTCGCGTCCTTGAGCGTCTTGCGCAGTGCGGCGGCCGACGTGACAGGCCTGGTGTTGACTTCCTCGATGACGTCGCCGACCTGGAGCCCCGCGTCCTCCGCGGCGCTGCCGTCGGCCACGCCCGTGACCATCACTCCCGACTCGACGCCGGAGTTCGCCTTCTCCTCGGCCCCGAGGTCGCGCACCTTGAGCCCGCCCGGCGCCTCTTCCGCGTCCGGCTCGGCCGGAGCGCCCTGGGCGATCTGCTCCTCCGGCGGCTTGGGACCCAAGGTCATGATGACGGGCACCCGCTTGCCTTCGCGGAGCACCACCAGGTTCGCCCGGCTCCCGATCGGCATATCGGCAACCTTGATGCGGAACTTCTGCATATCCGTCACCGCGTCGCCGTTGAACTCCACGATCACGTCGTTGCGCCTGATCCCGGCCCGTTCGGCGGGCTGGCCCTTCAGGACGCTCTGGACGAGCACGCCCTGCCGGCCGTCGAGCCCCAGGCCCTCGGCCAGCTCCGGGGTCAGCTCGGCCAGCGTCACGCCCATCCAGGCCCGCTTCACCGTGCCGCCGGAGAGCAGCTGGTCGGCCACGTGCTTCGCCAGGTTGATGGGGATGGCGAAGCCGATGCCCTGTCCGCTCGGGTTGATCGCGGTGTTGATCCCGATCGCCTCGCCCCGGATGTTGCAGAGCGGGCCGCCCGAGTTGCCGAAGTTGATGGACGCGTCGGTCTGGATGAAGTCCTGGTAGGCGGGCGTGCCGCCGTAGATGTTCAGGTTCGAGCGCCCCTGCGCGCTGACGATGCCGACCGTGACCGAGCCGCGCAGGTCGCCGAGCGGGTTGCCGATGGCGATGGCCCAGTCGCCGATGCGCAGCCGGTCGGAGTCGCCGAGCGGAAGATAGGGCAGGTTGTCGCCGCTGACCTGGATGACTGCGACGTCGGTCTCCCGGTCGGCGCCGATGACCCGGGCCTTGAAGGTGCGCTTGTCGTTGAGCGTGACCGTGATGTCCTGCGCGTCCGACACCACATGGTTGTTGGTCAGGATGTGCCCCGCGGCGTCGATGATGAAGCCCGAGCCCGAGGTCGGCCGGAACTGCGGGCGGTGCGGCGTGTCGCCGGGGCCGAAGAAGCGGCGGAAGAACTCCTCCTGCGGGTCGCTCGGGCCGCTCGCCACCTTCTTCTTGACGTCGATGAACACCACCGCCGGCAGCGCCTTCTCCACGACCGGCACGAACGGACTCTCGAGCATGGCGTCGGGGGTGACGTGCTTCTGGGCGTTCGAGGTGCGCTGCAGGTTGAGCCCCGCGCTGATGCCGAGCCCGATGACGAGCCCCGCGAGCACGAGGACCGCGGCTCTCACGTAGTAGCCCCGCGGACGGTTGAACGACTCTGGACTCATCGGTTGCCTCCCTGTGGGCCCGCCGCACCGGCGGCACGCGTCGGGGAGCCCGCGGCGCATGCGCGGACCCCGCGCGGCCTCGCCGAAGCGCGGGACGGATGACCCATGTTCACCCTCATGTTCCTCGGGCGCGGCGCCCGGTCTGTCAGAGACCGGTCAATTGTCCGCGCGTGAAGTCGCGCGCGGGACGGGAGTCGCGGCGCCACGGACGCTTCCGTCACGGCGCGCATTATACCCGCCGCGGGCGCCGGAGTTCCGCGGCACCCCGCACGCCGCGCCGGACGCGGGATCCGCGGTCACGGTCGCGGCCCGCGCGCCGGCGCCGCGCGGGCGCGCGTTCCCGTTCGCAGTGGCGGGGCGCGGAGCGTTCGGGCTAGACTGCGCGGCATGTCCGCCGAGGCCGTGTACTTCCTCTCCGACGCCCACCTCGGCGCGGAACCCAGGACGGTCGAGGCGGCCCGCGAGACGCGACTTCACGGTTTCCTGGATTCCCTCCACGGCCGCGCGAAGCGGCTCTTCATCGTCGGCGATCTGTTCGACTTCTGGTTCGAGTACCGCACGGCGATCCCGCGCCGCCACTTCGCGACGCTCGCCGCGCTCGACCGCCTGCGCGCCTCGGGCACGGCGATCAGCTGGCTCAACGGCAATCACGATTTCTGGCTCGGCCACTTCCCCGCCGAGGAGCTCGGCATCGAGACCCGCGACGGGGCGCTCTCGCTCGAGTGCCAGGGCCGGCGCATCTGGATCCACCACGGCGACGGCCTGGTGGGCGGCGACCTCGGCTACCGGATCCTCAAGCGCGTGATCCGCAGCCCGGTGAGCATCGCGCTCTACGGCCTGCTCCATCCCGACCTCGGCATCCCGCTCGCGCACCGCGTCTCGCGCTGGTCACGGCGCTCGCGCGGCGAGCGCCCGCTCGAGGCCGAGCGCCTGTGGCGCGAGATCGCGCTGCCCCGTTTCGCGGAGGGGTACGACGCGGTGCTGGTCGGCCACTTCCACCACGCCTACGAGCGCCGCGAGGCCGGCCGCGAATTCTTCCTGCTCGGCGACTGGATCGACCGCTTCACCTACGCCGTGCTGCAGGGCGGGAAGCTGCGGCTCGAGACCTGGGCCGGCTGATCAGAACTGGGCCGAGAACGAGAAGCGATGCGTGTCGCCCAGGTCGAGGCGGTAGGGGACGAAGGCGTAGTCGAGGCGCAGGTTCTGCAACGCGTAGCCCGCGCCGGCGCCGAAGCTCGAGGCCGTGTCGTTGAAGCGCAGACCCGCCCGCAGCGCCGCGCCCGCCAGGCCCGAGAGCTCGCCGCCCAGCATGGCGACGCCGCTGCGCCCGCGCGTGAAGCGGCCTTCGAGCGCGCCGCGCAGCGTGAGCCCGGTGCCCACGCCGAGGCCGTAGGAGCCGCCCGCCTGCACCGCCGCGGGCAGCGGGACCGGCGCGCCCGGCGCGCCATCCACCGTGTAGGTCGCGGCCGGCCCGAGATCGTGCGCCGAGAGGCTCAGGCGCAGTCCGCTCACGCCCGCCGGCTCCCAGATGCCCCCGAGCCCGAACGCGTAGGTCATCGCCGCTGAGTTCGCGATGCGCTCGCGCACCAGCAGCGTCGAGCCGCCCAGGCTGACCCCCGGGGCCACGCGGCGGCCGTAGCCGAACGCGAACTCGAGGTCGTGCGAGCCGAAGGTGCCGACCAGCGTGCCGTTCTCGTCGCGCTCGTCGATCGGCTCCGAGTAGAGCGCCCGCAGCGAAAGCCCCACGCCGCCGCCCAGCATGCGCCCGGCGACCGCGAACTGGTCGTGCCGCAGCTTCTCGAAGAACTCGTAGTGCGTGCCCGTCACCTGCACGCCCTTCGCCGCCTCGAGCGCGGCGGGGTTCCAGAACGCGGCGTCGACGCCCTGCGCGACCGAGGCGTAGGCGCCGCCGAGGGCGGAGGCACGCGCGCCCGCCGGGACCTCGAGAAAGGCGAAGCCCGCGGGGCTCGCCGCGGCCGGACGCGGCAGGGGCGCCGCGACGGCGAGGGCGCAGCAGAGGATGGCGTGGCGCTTGCAGATCATCGGGGTTCCTCAAGGGCCGAGGCGGGACCGGAGCTCCCGGGCCCGCCTCGGTCCATCCGGGCGGCGGAGTCTAGCACCACCGGTGTTTGCGGAATGGCGTAGCGCGCGCGGCACAACCAACAGCTATGCAGCAATCGGCCTGTGACTGAGGCCGGCCCTGGCCGGCCGAGGGAACTGCCGGGCTGCATAAGCGTCTTGTTGTGCCAACGCGTACGCGGTTCAGCAAAGAGCCAAGAGAATCAGCGGTTTGGGGCCGGTGGGACAATGCGTTTCCGCATTGCGTTCCGCACCACGCGCGAGCGGCGAAGCCGCGAGCCCGTCAAGACGTTGTTCCATTCCATCTGCGTGCGGTCGCGGGCGTCAGCGCGTCCATGGGTTCCATCGGACGGGTCCAGTGCGCCGGCGTGCACCTGGCTGCGTGCGTAGCCCAGGAAGCCAGCGTGCGTGCGTCAGGGGGC
>JACRPT010000121.1 GCA_016223045.1 Candidatus Eiseniibacteriota bacterium | reverse complement strand
GCGCAATCTTTCCGAGGTGCCGTTCACGCACCTCGCCCGCGAGGAGCAGCTCTACGGCGTGCTCGCCTCGGTGTCGGCGGCGGCGCAGAGCTCGCGTTCGTTCCACGACGGGCTGCTGCTCCGCATGAACGAGTGCTCGCCGATCGAGCGCCAGGTGCTCGTCGAGCGCCACCTCGTGAGCCACGAACTCGGTGACGGCGCCCGGCCGCGCGGCATCCTCGTCGCGCCCGACCAGCGCCTGAGCCTCATGATCAACGAAGAGGACCATCTCCGGCTGCAGTCGCTGACACCCGGCTTCCAGCTCGCGGAAGCCTGGTCGCTCGCCGACCGCGCGGACGACGAACTCAACCAGTCGCTCGAGTTCGCGTTCTCGGAGGAGATCGGCTACCTCACGAGCTGCCCGACGAACGCCGGCACCGGCCTGCGCGCGTCGGTGCTCATCCACCTGCCGGCGCTGGTGCTGCTCGACGAGATCCAGAAGGTCCTCAAGAGCATCATGCAGGTGGGCCTCAACGTGCGCGGCCTCTACGGGGAGCACAGCGAGGTCATGGGCAACCTGTTCCAGGTCTCGAACCAGACCACGCTGGGGCGCAGCGAGCGCGATTCGATCGAGAGCCTCGAGCGCGTGGCGCGGCAGATCATCGAGACCGAGGAGCGCGCCCGCGAACGCCTGCTGAGAGACGCCCGGGTCCAGATCGAGGACAAGGTGTGGCGCGCCTACGGCACCCTGCGCTACTGTCGGACCATCCACTCGCGGGAGGTCATCAACCTGTGCTCGGCGGTGCGGCTCGGCGTCGCGCTCGGGATGCCCGCGCTGTGTCCGCTGCACGTCGTCAACGAGCTGCTGGTGCTCACCCAGCCCGCCCATCTGCAGCGGTCGCACGGCGGCGAGCTGACCCCCGCGGAGCGCAACGTCTACCGCGCCCAGCTCGTGCGCGAGCGGCTCACCGCCGCCGAGCACGGGCCGGGAACGGCGGCCTGAGAGGAAAGAGCCTCGCCCATGCACGACAAGTTCACGGAACGGGTGCGCAAGGTCATCTACCTGGCGCGCGAAGAGGCGGCCCGGCTGCAGCATGACTACATCGGCACCGAGCACCTGCTGCTCGGGGTGATCCGCGAGGGCGAAGGCATCGCCGCCACGGTGCTCAACAACCTCGGCCTCGACCTCGATCGCATCCGCCAGGAGGTCGAGAACATGGTCAGCGCCTCGGGCGGCACCATGACCATCGGCGAGATCCCCTTCACCCCGCGCGCCAAGCGCGTGCTCGAGCTGGCGGTCGAGGAGGCGCGCTCGCTCGGCCACAACTACGTCGGCACCGAGCACCTGCTGCTGGGCCTGATCCGCGAGGGCGAGGGCGTGGCGGCCAAGGTCCTGCTCGAGCTCGGCGTGGACCGCAAGCGGGTGCGCGAGGAGACCCTCAAGCTGCTGGGCGGCACGCCGTCCAGCTCGGGCACCGGCGAGCGCGAGGAGCGCCCGGAGACGCCCGCCCTGAACCAGTTCGGACGCGACCTCACGCAGCTCGCGCGCGAAGGCAAGCTCGACCCCGTGATCGGGCGCGAGAAGGAGATCGAGCGCGTCGTGCAGGTGCTGTCGCGCCGCAAGAAGAACAACCCGGTGCTGATCGGAGAACCCGGCGTGGGCAAGACCGCGATCGCCGAGGGCCTCTCGCAGCGCATCGTCTCGGGCCAGGTGCCGGAGAGCCTCAAGAACAAGCGCATCGTGACGCTCGACCTCGCGGCGGTGGTCGCGGGCACCAAGTACCGCGGCCAGTTCGAGGAGCGGCTCAAGACGGTGATGAACGAGATCCGCGAGTCGAAGGACACCGTCATCTTCATCGACGAGTTGCACACCATCGTCGGCGCCGGCGGGGCGGAGGGCGCGATCGACGCCTCGAACATGCTCAAGCCCGCGCTGTCCCGCGGCGAGCTGCAGTGCATCGGCGCCACCACGCTCGACGAGTACCGCAAGTACATCGAGAAGGACGGCGCGCTCGAGCGGCGCTTCCAGCCCATCATGGTGGATCAGCCGAGCGTCGAGGACACCATCGCCATCCTGATGGGGCTGCGCGACAAGTACGAGGCGCACCACGGCGTGAAGATCACGGACGAGGCGGTGGTCCAGGCGGTCAAGCTCGCGGACCGCTACGTGAACGACCGCTTCTTCCCGGACAAGGCCATCGACGTCATCGACGAGGCCTGCGCGCGGGCGCGCCTGTCGGTCTCGACCGTCCCCTCCGAGATCCACGAGCTGGAGAAGAAGCTCGAGGAGGTGATCAAGGAGAAGGAGTCGGCGATCCGCGGCCAGGAGTACGAGAAGGCCGCGCGCCTGCGCGACCGCGAGAAGGAGCTGCGCGCGCGGCGCAACGAACTCAAGAAGTCGTGGAGCGAGTCCAAGCGGGACAAGGACGTGGAGGTCAACGAGGACCTGATCGCCAGCGTGCTCTCGGTGATGACCGGCATCCCGGTGGTGAAACTGGCGGAGGAGGAGACGCGGAAGCTGCTGCGGATGGAGGACGAGCTGCGCAAGCGGCTGGTCGGCCAGGACGAGGCGGTGGGGGCGGTGGCGCGCGCGGTGCGGCGCAACCGCGTGGGGCTGCGCGATCCCAAGCGGCCGATCGGCTCGTTCATCTTCCTCGGCCCCACCGGGGTGGGGAAGACCGAGCTGGCGCGGACGCTGGCGGCGTTCCTGTTCGACGACGAGGACGCGCTGATCCGCGTCGACATGTCGGAATACATGGAGAAGTTCTCGGTGTCGCGCCTGGTGGGAGCACCCCCGGGGTATGTGGGGTACGAGGAGGGCGGCCAGCTCACGGAAAAGGTGCGCCGGAAGCCCTATTCCGTGGTCCTGCTGGACGAGATTGAAAAAGCGCACCCGGACGTGTTCAATGTGCTGCTTCAGGTGCTGGACGACGGGGTGCTCACCGACAGCGCCCGCCGCCGGGTGGACTTCAAGAACACGGTCGTGATCATGACGTCCAACCTGGGCGGGCGGCAGATCGTGTCGGGCGGGAAGAACCTCGGCTTCAAGCAGGCCGAGGGTGCGGTGCAGCAGTTCGCCGCCATCAAGAGCACGGTCCAGGACGAGCTGAAGCGGGCGTTCAACCCGGAGTTCCTCAATCGCATCGATGACGTCATCGTGTTCCACGCGCTCACGCGCGACGACATGCGGAGCATCGTCGGAATCCTGCTCGGCCAGGTCAAGGAGCGGCTGCGTGCCCAGGACATCACCCTCGAGATCACCCCGGAAGCCGTCGAGCTGCTGGTGGAGCGCGGGTTCGACCCCTCGCTCGGCGCGCGTCCCCTCAAGCGGGCCATCCAGCGCCTGCTGGAGGACCCGTGCGCCGAGCACATCCTGCGCGGCAACGTCGCGCACGGCGGCCGCCTGGTGGTGGCGCGCCAGAACGACGAGCTCACCTTCGTGCCGGCGGCCGCTGCGGCTCCCGAACCGACCCCGGCTCCCGCGGTTCCCCGGGGCTAGCGCGCTCCCCGTCCTGCTGTTCTGGCTGACCGTGGCGCCGGCGGGGGCCGCGCAGGGCGGTGCCCCGACCTCGGCCGCCGCGGACATGCCGGCCGCGGCCGCCGTCGCGCCGGCCGAGGTCGGGGGGGATTCGGTGGGGGCCGCCCCGGCCGACTCCTTCGCCGTGCCGCCCGAGGCGGTGGCCCGCGTGGGGCGCATCCGGGTCGCGGGGAACGCCCACACCGACAGCGCGCGCATCGTCCGGACGTTCGACGTCCCGGCCGGCTCGCGCTTCGCCGAGGACGCGGTGCGGCGCGGCATCCGCAAGCTCTTCGCGCTCGGGCTCTTCAGCGACGTGTGGGTGGAGTAGCAGCCGCGGGGGACGGCGATGGACCTGGCCATCCACGTCTCCGAGCGCCCGCGCATCGGCAAGATCGCCTTCACCGGGAACCGCAAGAAGCAGACCGGCGACCTGGAGAAGAAGCTCTTCCTCCATCCCGGTGACATCTATTCGCCCACCACGGTCCAGACCCAGGTGGATTCGCTGCTCAAGCTCTACCGGGACGACGGCTACGCGCGCGCCGGCATCACCGCCGCCGCCGACACGGTGCCGGGCGGGCTGGACCTCAAGTTCACGATCGCGGAGGGCGAGAAAGTCAAGATCGCGCGCATCGAGCTGGCGGGGGCCCGCGCGTTCCCTGCCGGGAAGCTGCGCAAGCGACTCAAGAGCAAGGCGCATGGGTTCCTGGGCGGCGGCGAGATCAAGGACGAGAACTTCGCCGAGGACCAGGAGAAGCTCGAGGCCTTCTATCGCAGCAACGGCTACCGCGACATGCGGGTGACCGGCCACGAGCTGAAGCCGGGCGCCGATCCGCGGCGCCTCACGCTGGTCATCTCGGTGGAGGAGGGCCGGCGCTACCGCGCGGGCGCCGTGGCCTGGGAGGGCAACATCGTGATCCCGGCCGCCGACCTCGAAAAGCTGTGGCGCCCCAGGCCCGACGAGAGGTACGACCTCTCCAGGATCGAAAAGGTCCAGGGCCTGGCGTACGCCGCGTACGCCGAGCTGGGGTACCTGTACCTCACCGTCGAGCCGCGCGAGGCGGTGCGGGACTCCGACCGGGTGGACATCACCTTCCACGTCGCCGAGGGCCAGCCGTCGAGCGTGCGCCACGTGAACGTGCTCGGAAACAAGGCGACACGCGAGAAGGTCATCCGCCGCGAGATCGACCTCCACGAGGGCGACCGGTTCCGCCGCTCCGCACTGGTCCGCACACAGGGCGACCTGTCGCGGCTCGGGCTCTTCGAGGAGGTGATGCCGGACTTCTCGCCGGCCGAGAGCACCGACGTGGACATCAACATCAAGGTCAAGGAGAAGCAGGTCGGCACGGCCTCCGCCGGCGCCGGCTACACCGGCGACACCGGCTTCACCGGCTTCCTCGAGCTCGGCCACAACAACGTGCTGGGGAACGGCCAGTCGCTGTCGCTCCGCCTCGAGCGCGGTCCCCGGCGCCAGGACTACTTCGTGAGCTTCACCGAGCCGTGGTTCCACGACTCGCCCACCCTGCTCGGGTTCTCGGCGTTCAACACTTCGCTTCAGCGCGACCTGTACAAGGAGCAGCGCCGCGGCGGGTCGGCCAAGATCGGCCGCCCGCTGCCCTGGCCGGACTACTCGCGCGGCGCGATCGGCTACCGGCTCGAGGACGTCACCATCAGCCAGTTCGGCACGACGCTCAACGCGCAGGACTCGATCGCGCTCTCGGGCATCCAGACGGGGAGGCCGCTGCGCACCAGCAGCGTGGACCTGGACTTCAACCGCAACTCGACGGACAACGCGTTCTATCCGACGCGGGGCACGCGCCTGGGATGGAGCAGCGAGCTGGCCGGCGGTCCGTTCCTCGGCTCGGTGAGCTTCATCAAGAACCGCGTCGAGGGTCGCCTCTACCTCCCGTCCTTCCTGCGGCGCGTGACCACCATGGTCAAGGCGCGCGTGGGCTGGCTCGGCATCTGGCTCGATCAGAGCGCCGCCCTGCCGCCGTACGAACGCTTCCGCCTCGGCGGCGGCAGCACGGTGGACCCGCTGCGCGGGTACGACGACTACCAGGTGGTGCCGGAGAAGTTCATCCGCGACGTCGTCATCCGCCGCGACACGACTTTCTACACCTCGGGTTCCGACAGCGGCAAGGTGCAGTCCATCAGGCCGACGATCGAGAGGGTGCGCTACCCCGGCGGCCGCTACTTCACGACGTACACCGTCGAGCAGCAGTTTCCGATTGTCGCGCCGCTCCACGGTGTGGTCTTCTTCGACGCCGGCAACACGTGGGACCAGTGGGCCGAGATCCAGCCGTTCCGGCTGAAGGCGGGCGCCGGGATCGGGTTCCGCATGGAGATCCCGCTGCTGGGCAACATCGGCTTCGACTACGGCTACGGCTTCAACCGGGACGACGGGCCCCGCGCCAAGGGGCACTTCCTGTTGGGCAACATCAACTTCTAGCGGACAGCGAGGCGCAGGTTCCATGAGCGGTTCCCGCATCCGACGTCGCCTTCCGGCCGCGCTCGCCACGCTGGCGCTGGCGCTGGCCCTGGCGCCGGGGGCGGTCCGCGCCGAGACCCGCATCGGCTACATCGACTCGGCGCGCATCTTCCAGGAGTACAAGGACGCGCAGGAGGCGCAGGCGCGCTTCGACCGCCAGGTGCAGGGCTGGCGCGACGAGGCGGTCGAGAAGGAGAAGCTGGTCGGCCAGCTGCGGGGCGAGGTGCGCGACCAGTCGCCGATCCTCTCCGCGCTCAAGCGCCAGGAGAAGGAGGAGGCGCTGCAGAAGGCGATCGGCGACTACGAGAAGTTCGTGCAGGACATCTGGGGGCCGCAGGGTCGCGCCGCCCAGGAGAACGAGCGCGCCACCGGCGAGGTCGTGCAGCGGATCCGCGCGGCGGTCGAGAAGGTAGCGGCGGACAAGGGCCTGGGCCTGGTGCTCGACGCGGCCGGAGGCGTCATCATCTACGCCGACCGCACGCTGGACCTGACGGCCGACGTGCTCCAGGAGTTGAGCGCCCGCTCCCAGGGCGGGTCCACGCGATAGAGGGGAGGCCGTGACCATGACCACGCGAACCCTGGCGGAGCTGGCCGCGGAGCTGGGCGGCGTCGTGGTGGGAGATGGCGCCACCGTGATCCGCGGGGTCGCGGGCATCCGTGAGGCGCTGCCGGGCGACATCACGTTCCTCGCGAACGTCCGCTACGAGCCGCACCTGGACGAGACCCGCGCCTCGGCTGTGATCTGCTCGCGCGAGCCGCGGCGATCGGCGATCCCGCTGCTGCAGGTGGACAACCCTTACCTGGCGTTCCAGCGCGCGGTGCTCATCTTCCGTCCCGACACGTACCGCCCGGCGCCGGGCATCCACCCGAGCGCGGTGGTGGCGCCCGACGCCGAACTCGGGGCCGAGGTCTCGATCGGGCCCCACTCCGTGGTCGAGTCGGGGGCGCGGCTCGGCGCTCGCGTCGTGGTGATGGCCGGCGGCTACGTCGGCGCCCAGGCCGCGCTCGGCGAGGACACGTTCCTCTACCCGCACGTCACCGTGCGCGAAGAGTGCGTGGTCGGCGCGCGCTGCATCCTGCACCCGGGCGTGGTGGTCGGCGGCGACGGGTTCGGCTTCGCGCTCGACCACGGGCGCTACCACAAAGTGCCGCAGGTCGGGAACGTCGTCATCGGCGACGACGTCGAGATCGGGGCCAACACCACGATCGACCGCGCGACCACGGACAGCACGCGCATCGGCGACGGCACCAAGATCGACAACCTGGTCCAGATCGGGCACAACGTGGCGACCGGGCGCCACTGCATCATCGTGGCGCAGGTCGGCATCGCCGGCAGCACGCAGCTCGAGGACTACGTGACCCTGGGCGGGCAGGCCGGGCTGGCGGGCCACATCCGTGTCGGCAAGGGCGCGATGGTGGGCGGCCAGAGCGGTGTCACGAAGTCGGTGGCGCCGGACGCCGTGGTCACCGGCTACCCGGCGATGCCCCACGCGACGTGGAAGCGCCTCTACGCCTTCCTGCAGAAGCTGCCGCAGCTGTTCCAGCGCACCCGCGACCTCGAGCAGCGCCTGGAGACGCTGGAGGGACGGACCGAGCGGGAGGAGGTGCGGTGACCGCGAAGCCCCAGCGCACCATCGCCCGGCCGGTGACGCTCGAAGGCGTCGGCCTCCATACCGGGGAGAAGAGCCGGCTCACCTTCCGCCCCGCCCCTGAGAACAGCGGCGTGCGTTTCGTGCGCACCGACCTGCCCGGCGCCCCGTTCGTGGACGTGCGCCCGGAGAACGCGCACTTCGACCCGGGCGCGGGCCGGCGCACCATCCTGCAGCGCGACGGGGTGCAGATCCACACCATGGAGCACGTCCTCGCCGCGGTCGCCGGGCTGGGCATCGACAACCTGGTCATCGAGAGCACCGCGATGGAGGTGCCGGAGCCGGCCGACGGGAGCTCCGCGCCGATCGCCCGGGCGCTGGTGCAGGCCGGCTTCGTCACCCAGGACCGTCCCAAGCGCCACATCAAGGTCACCAGGCCGGTGTCGTGGTCGGAGGGCGGGGTCACGCTCACCGCGGTCCCCTACCAGGGTTTCCGCATCACCTTCACCATCGACTACGACAACCCGGTGGTGGGCCGGCAGACGCTCTCGCTCGAGATCGACGAGCAGACCTTCCTGCGCGACATCGCGCCGGCGCGCACCTTCGTGCTCGAGCGCGACCTCGAATCCCTGCGCCGGGCCGGCTGGATCAAGGGCGGGCGCATGGAGAGCGCGGTGGTGGTGGGCGAGCACGGCATCCTCAACCCGGAGCCGCTGCGCTTCCCGGACGAGTTCGTGCGCCACAAGATCCTCGACCTGCTCGGCGACCTGTTCCTGCTCGGCGGGCCGCTGCTCGGCCACGTCACCGCGGTGCGCTCCGGCCACCAGGGCCACGTCGCGTTCGTGAAGCGCCTCAAGCAGACGCTGCCGCTCCCCGGACGACGCGCCGGCGGACCGCCCGAGGAATGGGACATCACCGCCATCCTCGACATCATGCCGCACCGCTATCCGTTCCTGCTGGTGGACCGCATCCTGGGCATCGAGGAGGGCCGGTCCATCACCGGGATCAAGAACGTCACCATCAACGAGCCGTTCTTCCAGGGTCACTTCCCCGGGCATCCCATCATGCCGGCGGTGCTCATCCTCGAGGCGATGGCCCAGGTGGGCGGCCTGCTGCTGCTGCACTCGGTGGACGACCCCAACGACAAGCTCATGTACTTCATGGGCATCGACGGCGCGAAGTTCCGCCGCCCGGTCACCCCGGGCGACCAGCTGCGGCTCGAGCTCCGGCTGCTCAAGCTGAAGAACCGCACCTCGAAGATGCGGGGCGAGGCCTACGTGGATGACCAGCTGGTGGCCGAGGCCGAGCTGCTCGCCACCATCGTGGACAAGCGCCCCTCGTCATGAGCACGGCCATCCACCCCGCCGCCCACGTGGAGGACGGCGCCGAGTTCGGCGTGGAGGTGACGATCGGTCCGGGCGCCGTGATCGGCCGGCGCGTCAGGATCGGGGACCGCACGCGCGTGGACGCGCACGCGCTGGTCACCGGCTGGACGCGCATCGGGCACGACTGCCACCTCCACCACGGCGCGGTGGCGGGCAGCGCGCCCCAGGACCTCAAGTACACCGGAGAGGAGTCGTACCTCGAGATCGGCGACCACACGGTGATGCGCGAGTACGCCACCGCGAACCTGGCCACCGATCCCGGCTCCACCACCCGCGTCGGCGGCCACTGCCTGCTCATGGCGTACTCTCACGTGGCCCACAACTGCCAGGTCGGCGAGCGCGTGGTCGTGGCCAACGCCGTCCAGTTCGCGGGCTACGTCACGGTGGAGGACTGGGCCATCGTGGGCGGCGGGACGGTGGTCCACCAGTTCGTGCGCATCGGCCGCCACTCCATCATCGGCGGCGGCTCGCGCATCGCCCAGGACGTGGCGCCCTACGTCCGGGTGGCCGGCAGCCCGCCGCGGCTGGGCGGCCTGAACCGCGTCGGGCTCGAGCGGCGCGGCTTCACCGCGGAGACCTGCGACGCGCTCGACCGCGCCTACCGCATCCTGTTCCGCCGGGGGCTCACGGTGGCGCAGGCGGTGGCCGAGATGCGCTCCACGCTCGCCGCCACCCCCGAGGTCGAGCACCTCGCGCGCTTCGCCGAGACCTCGGCGCGCGGGCTCACGCGGTGACCATGGAGCCGGTCCGCGCCGGCGTGTGGGGCGTCGGGGTGTGGGGCGAGAAGCACGCCCGCGTCTACCACGCGCTCCCCGGCGTCACGCTGGTCGGGGTGCACGACCGCGACCCGGAGCGCGCGCGCGCGGTGGCGGAACGCCACGGCTGCCGCTCGTTCGCGAGCGCCGACGAGCTGCTGGAGGCCTGCGAGGCGGTGTCCATCGCGGTGCCGACGGTCGAGCACCGTGCGGCGGCCGAGCGGGCCGCCGCGGCCGGCCGGCACGCGCTGGTGGAGAAGCCGATGGCGGTCACGGTCGAGGAGGCGGACGCCATGATCGCGGCGGCGCGCCGCGCGCGCACCGTGCTCCAGGTCGGGCAGGTCGAGCGTTTCAACCCCGCGCTGCTCGCGGCCCGCCCCCACGTGCGCGGTCCCAAGTTCATCGAGGCGCACCGGCTGGCGCTGTTCCAGCCGCGCTCGCTCGACGTGGACGTGGTGTTCGACCTGATGATCCACGACCTCGACGCGGTGCTCGACGTCGTGGGGGCCGCGCCGGTCGCGCTCTCCGCGGTGGGCGTCGCGGTGCTCTCGGGCAACGAGGACATCGCGAACGCGCGCCTGGAGTTCGCCGACGGCTGCGTGGCGAACCTCACGGCGAGCCGCGTCTCCCAGGACCGGCTGCGGCGCATCCGCTTCTTCCAGGGCGATGCCTACCTGTCGGTGGACCTGTTCGAGAAGACCTGCGAGATGCTCCACGTGGACGCCGCCCGCCTGCGCGCCACGCTGGCGCAGGGCGGACCGGCGGAGGCCGCCCTGGCGGCGATCGAGCGGCGCCGGCTCGAGGTCGCCCCGGGCGAGCCGCTCGCGCTCGAGCTCGCGGCCTTCCTCGGCTCGCTGCGCGGCCAGGGCGGGGGCGCGGCGAGCGCGGCGGCCGGGCGCGCGGCGCTCGCGGTGGCGGCCGAGGTCCGAGCGGCCATGAAGCTGCGGGCGAGGCAGTGGGCGAGCCGGGCGACCGCCGGGTCCTGATCGTCGCGGGCGAGGCCTCCGGCGACCATCACGCTGCCCGGCTGGTCGAGGCGCTCCACGGGCTCGGGCCCTGCCGCGTGCGCGGCGTGGCGGGGCCGGCGCTCGAAGCGGCCGGGGTCGAGCGCGTGGTGGCGATGGAGGACCTCGCGGTCCTCGGCTTCTCCGGGGTGGTGGCGCGGCTGCCGCGCCTCTGGTCGGCCTATCACCGGCTGCTCTCCGACGCCCGGTCGTTCCGGCCGCACGCGGCGGTGCTGGTGGATTCTCCCGGGTTCAACTTCCGGCTCGGCCCCGCGCTCAAGCGCCTGGGCATCCCGATCTTCTACTACATCGCGCCCCAGGTGTGGGCGTGGCATGCGGAGCGCGCCGCCCGGATGGCCGGCTGGGTGGACCGCCTGGCCGTCATCTTCCCTTTCGAGGAGCCGCTGTTCCAGGGCGCGGGCGTGAACGCGCGCTTCGTCGGGCACCCGCTGCTCGAGGGGCTGGAGCCCGAGGTGGACGAGGCCACCTTTCGCGGTGAGCTGGGACTGGCAGCCGGGACGCGGATCCTCGGACTGCTCCCGGGAAGCCGGCGGCAGGAGCTGCTCGCGCACCTGCGGCCCATGCTCGCCGCGGCACGGGAACTGGCGAGCGGCCGTCCGGACGTGGCGGTGGTGGTGGGATTGGCCCCCGGTCTCGCCTCCGGCAGGGGACGCCCGGCACGCGCGGCCGATGACGTCTCCGGCGGCGGCGGCGTGGCGCGCCGCGGAGACCGCGAGGGCGACCGGGGTCCCGGGACGCCGCACGTGGTCCGCGGACGCACCCACGCGCTCCAGGCGTGCGCGACCTGTTGCGCGGTGGCCTCGGGCACGGCCACGCTGGAGACCGCGCTGTTCGCCACGCCCGAGGTCATCGTCTACCGGACCGGCTGGCTCAACTTCGCCATCGCCCGCCGGGTGGTGAAGCTGCCGCGCATCGGGTTGCCGAACATCGTGGCGGGGGCCGAGGTGGCCCCCGAGCTGATCCAGGGCGACCTCACGGCGGCGCGCCTGGCCGCCGCGCTGGCGCCGTGGCTGGACGACCCGGCGGCGCGGGAGCGCCAGCGGGTGAAGCTCGCCGCGGTGCGCGCGGCGCTCGGCGTCCCGGGCGCGGCCGGGCGCGCGGCGGCGTGGCTGTGGGAGATGCTGGCGTGAGCGCGCCGCTGCGCCCCTGGTGGATGCCGCTGGCGGTCGCGGCGGGCGGGACGGCGCTGTGGCTGCTGGCGCGCACCTGGCGCATCGAGCGGGTGGGGATGGCGGAGCGCGATCGCCGGCTCGCGGCGGGCGAGCGCTGCCTCTACGCCTTCTGGCACGCGCGGCTCCTGCCGCTCATCTTCACGCACCGGCGGCGCGGCATCGCCGTGCTGGTGAGCCAGAGCCGGGACGGCGAGCTCACGGCCGGCATCATCGCACGCTTCGGCTTCGTCTCCGCGCGCGGCTCCAGCACGCGCGGTGGCGACGAGGGCCTGCGCGACATGCTGCGCTGGGCCCGGCGCGGGCGGCTGCTGGCGGTGACGCCCGACGGCCCGCGCGGTCCGCGCGAGCGGCTCAAGCCGGGGCTGGTCGTCATCGCGAGCCGCACCGGCCTGCCCATCATCCCGGTCGCCACCTCGGGGCATCCGTGCTGGACGCTGCGCTCGTGGGACGGTTTCCGCGTCCCGCGACCGTTCGCGAAGGTCGTGGTGGCCTACGGCGAGCCGGTCCAGGTCCCCGGTGTCCTGGACGAGAGCGGCGTGGAGGCCTGGCGCCTCGCGGCCGAGCGCGCGATCCGCGACCTGACCGCCGCGGTCGCGCGCCGCTCCGGCGAGGCGGCGCCGTGAGCCTGCCCTGGACGTTCTACCGGCTCGCCGCGCCGCTGCTGGGCGCGGTGGCACCCGCGGCGCAGGTGTTCGTCTCCGCGCACGAGCGCGCGCTGTGGTCCGAGCGCATGGGGCGCACCGTGCTTCCCGGCGGCTGCCACGCCTGGGTGCACGCGGCCTCGCTCGGCGAAGCCACGGCTGCGCGCGCGCTGACGCGCGAGCTCGAGGCGCTGCAGCCGGGAGCGCGGCTGCTGCTCACCGCCACCACCCGCGGCGGGCGCGAGCGGCTCGGCTCGCTCGGGCACCCGGTCGCGATCGCGCCCATCGACTCGCCGCAGGCCACCCGCCGCTTCTTCGCCGGCGTGCGACCGGCGCGCCTGATCCTGATCGAGACCGAGCTGTGGCCGCACTGGCTGATGCGGGCGCGGGCGGGACGCGTCCCGGTGGCGGTGGTGAGCGCGCGGCTCTCGGAGCGCTCGCTGGCGCGCTACCGCGGGCTCGGCGGCGGGCTGCGCGCGCTGGTGGCGGGGCTGGCCGCGGTGCTGTGCCAGACCCCCGAGGACGCACAGCGCTGGCTGGCGCTGGGCAGCAGGCCCGAGCGCACCGAGGTGGCGGGGAACCTCAAGGACGACGCGCTGCCGGAGCCCGCGGAGGACCGCGCCGCGGCGCGGGCCCTGCTGGACCTCGACCGGGCGCGCCCGCTGCTGGTGCTGGGCAGCGTGCGGCCTGGCGAGGTGGCGCTGCTGGCCGCGGCGTGGCGCGGGCTGCCGGCGGGTCTGCGGGAGCGCTGGCAGGTGGCGGCGCTGCCGCGCCACCCGCGCGCTGCGGCCGAGCTGCGCGCCGAGGCCGCGCGGGCCGGCCAGCGCGGGGTGGCCGCAGGCCCGCCGGTCGGCGGGGACTGGCGCTGGGAGGACCGGCTGGGCGTGCTGCCGCGCTACTACGCCGCGGCCGACGTGGCAGTCGTGGGCGGGAGCCTCGCGCCCTACGGCGGCCACAACCCGCTCGAGCCGGCGGCCTGCGGCGCGGCGGTGATCATGGGGCCGCACCACCAGTCGCAGGCCGCCGGCGTGCGGGCGCTCGCCGAG
>JACRPT010000116.1 GCA_016223045.1 Candidatus Eiseniibacteriota bacterium | reverse complement strand
GGTTGCAGAAACGAAACAAAGCAAGGGCGTTGCATGAGCGCGAAAATAGCAGCCCGCGCTGCCGACCGGCCACCACCGGCCGAACCCCCGGAAATCAGGGCTCAGAACGCGGCGGGCTCAGGGGGCTTCCGAAACTGCTGCAGGCAACCCCGGTGGGCCTTTGGTACCGCCACGCCGGGCCACCCGGCGCGCGCAGGACGCTCGCGCCTTGCGCGCGCCACCCTCCAGCAGGCATCCTCGGTGCGTCATCCGAGTCCGCCGCCGCCGCGCGCATCGTGTCGCCATCCCATGGAGACGTCATGCCCAGTCGTGCCCAGCAGCTCCAGGATCTCGGCCAGAGCGTCTGGCTCGACTACATCCACCGCCGCGAGCTCCACTCCGGCCAGTTCGAAGCGCAGGTCCGCGACCAGGGCGTCGTGGGTGTGACGTCGAACCCCACGATCTTCCAGCAGGCCCTAGGCCAGGGCGCCGACTACGACGCCGCCATCGAGCCGCGGCTGGCGCGCGGTCTCTCCGGCAGCGCGCTCTTCGAGTCGCTGGCGATCGAGGACGTGCAGACCGCCTGCGACCTGCTGGGGCCGGTCTACGAGCGCACGCGCGGCCTCGACGGCCGCGTCAGCATCGAGGTGAGCCCCTACCTGGCGGGCCAGACCGCGGCCACCATCGAGGAGGCGCGCCGGCTCCACCGCGAGGTGGCGCGGGGGAACGTCATGATCAAGGTGCCGGCCACCGCGGCCGGGCTCCCCGCCGTCACCCGGCTCACCGCCGAGGGCATCTGTGTGAACGTCACGCTCATCTTCTCACTGGCGCGCTACGAGCAGGTGATGGACGCGTACCTCTCCGGCCTCGAACAGCGCGCGGCGCAGGGCCGCGAGCTGGCCGGCATCCACTCGGTGGCCTCGTTCTTCGTCTCGCGCGTGGATTCCAAGGTGGACGCCGCGATCGAGCAGCGTATCGCCACGCTGCCGGCCGGCTCGAGCGAGCTGGCCGCGCTGGAGCGGCTGCGCGGCCGGGCCGCGGTGGCGAACGCGCGGCTGGCCTACGCGCGCTTCCTCGAGGTGTTCGGCGCGGAACGCTTCAAGGCGCTCGCGGCGCGCGGCGCGAACCGGCAGCGCCCGCTGTGGGCTTCGACCAGCACCAAGAACAAGGCCTACCCCGACACCCTCTACGTGGACGAGCTGATCGGGCGCGACACCGTGAACACCATGCCGCCGCAGACCCTGGCCGCGTTCAACGAGCACGGCCGCCTCGAGACCACCATCACGCGCGACCTCGCGGGGGCGCGCGGCCTGTTCCGCCGCCTGCCCGAGCTGGGCGTGCCGGTGGACGACCTGATCGGGCAGCTCGAGGACGAGGGCGTGAAGGCGTTCGCGAAGTCGTTCGACGCGCTGCTCGCCACGCTCGAGCAGAAGCGCGCGCAGATGGCGGGGAAGCCCCGGTGAGCCGCCGCTGGCGCACCCGCGCGGTCCCCGTGCAGGCCGCCGCGGGCGCGAACCGTCACGCGCCCGCGCGGCCCGCGCAGAGACCACGGTGAGCCGCGACTGGCGGGCGCCCGCGCAGCTCGCGGACTTCACCGCGCGCCTGTGGGCGAAGGACGCGACGCTGTGGAGCGCCGACCCCGCGCACCGCGCGGTCGCGGCGAACCGGCTGGGCTGGCTCGACCTGCCCGCCCGCATGGCGCCCGAGGTCGCGGGGCTCGAGGCGTTCGCGGAGGAGGTCGCGGCCGAGGGCTTCACCCACGCCGTGCTGCTCGGCATGGGCGGCTCGAGCCTGGCCCCCGAGGTCCTGCGCTCCACCTTCGGCGTCCGGCCCGGCCGCCTCGAGCTCACCGTGCTCGACAACACCTCGCCCGCCGCGGTGCGCGCGGTCGGCGCCACGCACGACCCGGCGCGCACGCTGTTCGTCGTGTCCTCGAAGTCGGGCGGCACCATCGAGGTCGCCTCGTTCGAGAAGCACTTCTTCGAGTGGGTGCGCGCCGCGCGCGGCGACGATGCGGGCCGCGCGTTCGTCGCCATCACCGATCCCGGCACCGCGCTCGCCGCGCTCGCCGCGACGCGCGGTTACCGCCGCACCTTCCTCAACCCGGCCGACATCGGCGGCCGCTACTCCGCGCTCTCCTGCTTCGGCCTGGTGCCCGCCGCCCTGATCGGCGCCGACCTGCGCGCGCTGCTCGCCAGTGCGGCCGCCGAGGCACGGCGCTCCGGCCCCGCCGCGCCGGTGGAGGGCGGCGCCGTGCAGCTCGGCGCGCGTCTCGGCGGGTACGCGCTCGAGCATCGCGACAAGCTCACCTTCGTGCCCGGCCCCGGGCTCGAAGCGCTCGGCTCGTGGCTCGAGCAGCTCGTCGCCGAGAGCACCGGCAAGGACGGCCGCGGCATCGTCCCGGTGGACCTGGAGCCGCCGGCGCCCCCGGGCGCGTACGGCGAGGACCGCGTGTTCGTCGAGCTCATCGCCGGCCCGCCCTCACCCGCGCTGCCGCCCGCGCTCCAGCTGCTGCGCGACGCCGGGCATCCGGTGCTGCGCGAGCGGCTCGACGGGCTCGCCGGGCTGGGCGGCGCGTTCCTGCGCTGGGAGATCGCCACCGCCGCCGCGGGCGCGGTGCTGGGCGTGGACCCCTTCGACGAGCCCAACGTCGCCGAGGCCAAGCAGGCGACGCAGGTGGTGCTCGAGCGCTTCCTCGCCGACGGCCGCTTCCCCGACGAGACGCCGGTCGCCGAGGACGATGGGCTCGCGGCCTACGCGCCGCTCGCGGTGCGCGAGCGCCTGGCGGCGCGCGCGAAGGCCGATCCGGTCGGCTGGGCCGGCGCGCTGCTGGCGCTGGCCGGGCCCGGCGACTACTTCGCGCTGCTCGCCTACCTGCGCCGCACGCCCGCCGTGCACGAGCGCCTCCAGCGCCTGCGGCTCGCCGCGCGCGCGTACACGCACGTCGCCACCACGCTCGGCTACGGGCCGCGCTTCCTGCACTCGACCGGCCAGCTCCACAAGGGCGGGCCCGCCACCGGCGTGTTCCTGCAGCTCACCGCCGACGAGGGCGACGAGGTCGCGATCCCGGGCGAGCCGTACGGCTTCGGCGCGCTGCGCCGCGAGCAGGCCGCGGGCGACTTCGAGGTGCTGGCGCGCCGCGGCCGCCGCGTGGTGCGCATCCACCTGGGCGCCGCGATCGAGCGCGGCCTCGACGCGCTGGTGGAGGGGCTCGGCGCGGCGGTGAGGGCGTGAGTTCGCTGCCCGGTGCACCCGCTGCCTCTGGGGACGGACTCCCCGGCGATGGCCCGCTCGGGTTCGCCCTCGCGCGACCAGATGACCTGCCGATACCGAGCGGCGGCGGCGTGGTGGCATCTGCCTCCGCTGGATCAGCCGAAGGGCCTCCGGCGGGATTCTGTTCTTCCGAGGACCTGACGAAGGCCGGTCGCGCGGCATGACGGCCGTCATACCGCCGCCGGTCGCGCCACGGCAGTCTCGCGCCATGCGCCTCGACCCCTACCGCGTGCTGTTCCCCATCGGCGTCGCCTGCGCCCTCTGCGGCGCGCTGCTGTGGCCGATCCACGCCGCCGGCTGGATCCCCTACCCCGGGCCCGCGCATCGCGCGCTCATGATCCAGGGCTTCGAGACGAGCTTCGTCGCGGGCTTCGTCCTGACCGCGCTCTCCGGGCTCACGCACGGCGGGAGGTTCCATCCTGCCGAGCTGGCGCTGGCGATCGCGGGCGTGGCGCTGTTCGGCGTCGGCGCCGCGGCCGGCGCGATGGCAATCGCGCAGGCCGGCTTCCTGCTCACGGTGCTGGTGCTGATCACGGCCTCCGGCCGCCGCTCGGCGCCGGGGCGCGGCGGCCCGCCCGAGGAGATCGTCTTCATCCTGCTCGGCCTCGCCCAGGGTCTCACCGGCGGCGCGATGCTCCTGGGCCAGGCCGCCGGCTGGTGGAACGAGCCGGCGCCCGGCCTCGGGCTGAGGCTGGTGTCGCTCGGCATGGTGCTCTCGCTCGTCATCGGCGTGGGCAGCCTGCTGGTGCCGACCTTCATCGGCGTGCGCGACCCGCTCTCGCTCCCGCGGATCGCCTCACCGCACGAGCGGCGCGGCCGCCGCGCGTTCTACCTCGCGGTCGCGCTGCTGCTCGCCGCCTCGTTCGTAGCCGAGGGGCTGCTCCACCGCGCGCTCGCCGCCTGGCTGCGCGCGCTGGCGGCGACGCCGATGCTCTTCCTCGCGTGGAAGCTCCACCGCCGGCCCGGCCGCCGCGCGCTGCACGCGTACGTGCTGTGGTCGGCCGGCTGGGGCGTGCTGGCCGGACTGTGGCTCACCGCGCTCTGGCCGTCGCACCTGCTGGCCGGCGAGCACATCGTCTTCATCGCCGGCTTCGGGCTTCTCACCATGGGGATCGCGACCCGCGTGGTGACGGTCCACGGCGGCCACGCGCTCGCGCTGGAGCGGCGCGTGCTGGGCGTGCCGCCGCTGGCGCTGCTGGCGCTGGCGCTCGCCTCGCGCCTCGGCGCCGAGTTCGCGCCCGCGCGGACCACGCCGCTGCTGGCCGCGAGCGGCGCGCTGTGGGCGCTGGCCTGGCTCGCCTGGGCGTACCCGGCGGTGCCGCTCATGCTGGCGACGCGCCCGGCCGCACAGCCGGTACCTGCCCCGCTGCAGATCGAGAAGCCGGCCGCGCGTTGAGACCGGGAGTGGCACCGTCTCTCACTTCACCTCCTCTGGACATCGCTTGGACCGCAACCCCGCGCGCGGGGTAAGCTTCGCGGCCACGGTCGCGCCCCCGGTCGCCACACCCACCACGAAGGGAACCGAGCCCATGTCGAAGTCGCCGCTGCTCGCCGCGCTGTCCGCCGTCCTCCTGCTCGCCGGCCCGGTCCGCTCCGCCGGCGTGACCGACGCGCGCGCGCTGCTCGAGCAGGTCGGCGCGACCTACCGCGGCTGCCGCACCGAGATGCGCCACCCGCTGATGGGGATGCAAATGGTCTCGGACGGCCGAAAGACCGCGATCTGGACGGCGCAGTCGAACCAGTACACCCGCAGGGCCGCGCTGCCCGCGCCCCAGGACAGCGTGGGGAGCGCCGCGCCGCAGGGCTCGCCGCTGGCGCGCTACTTCAGGCCCACCATGGGGCTCAGGAGCGCGGAGATGGTGGGCGAGCAGGCGTTCGGGGTCGGCGACGCGAAGGTCCCCTGCTGGGTGGTGCGGGCCGAGTACCTGCCGCCCGGCGCCATGGCCTTCGACACCACCGCGCGCGCCACCACCACCCTGTGGATCGACCAGTCGCGGAGCGTGGTGCTCCGCGACAGCACGAACATGAGCATGCAGGGCGGCGGCCGCTCGATGGAGATGGTGCAGATCAGCGCCTTCAGCCTCAGCCTCACCGACCAGGCCCTGCCCGACTCGCTGTTCGCATTCACGCCGCCCGCCGGCGCGAAGGAGGTGGAGGACTTCCAGGCGCCCGGGCAGCCGCCGCGGCCCGACCTGACGGGTGAGAAGGCGCCCAACTTCACGCTCACCGACCTCAAGGGCCGCACACACTCGCTCGCGGCCTATCGCGGCAGGATCGTGGTGCTCGACTTCTGGGCCACCTGGTGCAAGCCCTGCCGCATCGAGATGCCGCGGATCCAGAAGCTCTACAGCGAACTCAAGGCGAAGGGCCTGGTGGTGCTCGGCGTCAACGTCGGTGAGAGCGCGACCCAGGTGCGGCCGTTCATCGCGAAGAACGGCTACACCTTCCCCATCCTGCTCGACACCAGGAGCGAGGTCGCGGAGAAGTACCAGGCCGACGCCATCCCGACGCTGGTCGTGATCGACAGGGACGGCATGATCAAGGCCTACTTCCAGGGCGTGCGCGAGGAAGATGTGCTGCGCGAGGCGATCCGGAAGGCGGAGCTGTAAGGGGAAGCGCGCTCAGGACCTTCAGAAGGGGCGCAACTTCTTCCCAATCCGTCGGGGCCATCCATGGAGACCCTGCGCCGCCCTGTGGCGAGTTCGGAGCCGCAAGCCCCGCCGCGCGATTGGAAAACGGTTGCGCCCTTCAGAAGTCAGGCCTTGACGAACCGGAGAGATGAGGTAGCATCCCTTCAGTTCATGTGCTCCCCGTCGGATGCGCCGAGAGGCCTCCGGCGGGGTTATCTCTTCCCGCCCCCTGGGTAGTGCCGCGTTGCCGAGAGAGCCCGGGGTCAAGCGAGCGATGGCGTTCGTGGACGGCCAGAACCTCTTCCACGCCGCACGCGAGGCGTTCGGCCATCGCTACCCCAACTTCGACCCCGTCGCCCTCGCCCGATCAGTCTGCCTGACGTGTGGCTGGGAGCTCGAACTCGTCTCGTTCTACACGGGCATGCCCGACCCGGCGGATGACCCCTTCTGGAACCACTTCTGGTCTGCCCGCGTCGCCTACCTCGGGGCCCACGGCGTCAGGACGTTTACCCGTCCCTTGAGGTATCGCGTTCAGGAGGTCAGACCTGCTGACACCTCCGTCGTCGTAGCCCGAATCGCACAGGAGAAGGGCATCGACGTCCGGCTCGCGCTCGACGTAGTGCGATACGCACGGGACGGGCACTACGATGTCGGGCTGGTCTTCAGCCAGGATCAGGACCTCGCAGAGGCCGCTGACGAAGTGCGGCGCATCGCCCGACAGCAGGATCGCTGGATCAAGGTCGCGTGTGCCTTCCCCCTCGGCCCGGGATCCCGGAACCGCCGGGGCATCAATCACACCGACTGGATCCCGATCGAGCACGCGACCTACGACGCCTGCCTGGACCCGAGGGACTACCGGCCTCGCCGAGGGTAATGGAAGGTCTGGCGCGCGCGGCGCCCGGAATCACTCCAGACTGACCAGCTTTCGCGCAAGCACGCCGCCCGGCGCCTCGGGCCGCGAGAAGTAGACACCCGCTTCCCCATCCTGCTCGACACGAAGAGCGCGGTCGCGGAGAAGTACAAGGCCGACGCCATCCCGACGCTGGTCGCGATCGGCAAGGACGGCGTCATCGAGGCCTACTTCCAGGGCGTGCGCGAGGAAGAGGTGCTGCGCGAGGCGATCCGGAAGGCGGGGCTGTAGGGCGGGCTCTCGGAACCTGCAGCAGACAGGCTGCCGCGTCCGAGGGCTTTGACCCGGGCGCCGGCGCGGGTATCATGCCGGCAGTTGCCTTGCCCCCCGCCCGACCCGCCGCGAGATCTCGCGCGAGGTTGTTCATCGCGCCCGTGAGCGTCGTCAACGTGCCGCCCCCGCCACCCGCCCCTTCGTCGTTGACGCTATGTCCGATGCGACATACGATGTTGACGCGTTGCCCGGGCGTGAGAAGCCCGTCGTCTGGTTGCACGGCAGGGTCGAGAGCCCGCCGTTCTCCCATCGGGCTCGAGTGATGATCGGGGAACTGCTCAAGCGCGTGCAGCGGGGCGACAAGCTTCCTCTGCCCCACTGCCGGCCAATGCCGACCATCGGTCGCCGCTGCCATGAGCTGCGCGTCCGCGACGAGGACCGTGAGTGGCGGCTCTTCTACTTCGCAGGGGAGAAAGCCATCGTCGTCCTCGACGTCGTTCTGAAGAAGACCCCCTGCACGCCGCGGCGCGTCGTCGAAGGATGCCGTCGGCGCCTGGGCATCTACATGGTTTCTGAGCAAGGAGGGGACACACCATGAACGCCGCAATGCGCAGGCGTCTCGGGGCCGCCGGGTGGCGGGTCGGCACGGTCGCCGAGTTCCTCCACCTCACTCCCGAAGAGGAGGCGCTCGTTGACATGAGGATCGCGCTCACCGACTCCCTGCGGCGAGTTCGGCGCAAGGGGCGGATGTCGCAGACCGAACTCGCCAGGCGGCTGAAATCGAGCCAGTCACGCGTCGCCAAGATCGAAGCGGGTGACCCGGGGGTGACCCTGGACTTGTTGATCCAGGCGCTCCTCGTCGCAGGTGCGAGCCGCTCGCAGGTCGCCCGGGCCATCGCCGGGAAGCGGCGGCGCGACGCGGCGTGAAGCAGTCGGAGGTTCCCAAACAGGGAGCGCGCGTGCATCATCGCGTAGCAGCGCTCCTGGCCCTCACCCGCCCCCGAACCACTCCCCTGCGTGCGCTTTCGCCGAGCCCCGCGCCGCGGCGCTCAGGCCCCCGCGAACCAGCCGGCGACCTTCTCCAGCTCCACGTTCCCGCCGGAGAGGACGACGCCGACGCGCTTCCCACGCGCCTCGACCCGACCGCTCATCAGCGCGGCGAGGCCGAGCACTCCCGTGGGCTCGACGATCAGCTTCATCCGCTCCCACACGAAGCGCATCGCCTCGATCAGCGCCGCGTCCGGCACGCTCGTCATCGCGTCCACGTGGCGCCGGATCATCTCGAAGGTCAGCGGCGAGAGCGCGGGCGTGCGCGCGCCGTCGGCGATGGTCTGGGGCGGCGCGATCCTGACGATGCGACCGGCCGCCAGCGACTGGCAGGCGTCGTCTCCCGCCGCGGGCTCCACGCCCACCACGCGGCAGCGCTCGCCGCACATCAGATCGGCGGCGAGCGCCGAGCCCGAGATGAGCCCGCCGCCGCCCACGGGCACCAGCAGCAGGTCCATGGGGCCGCCTTCCTCGAACAGCTCGGCGGCCGCGGTGCCCTGGCCGGCGACGATGTCCGGGTGATCGAAGGGCGGGACCAGCGTGAGCCCGCGCTCCTGCGCCAGCCGCGCGGCCAGCGCCTCGCGCTCCTCTCCTGCCGTGTCGTAGAAGACGATCTCCGCGCCATAGCCGCGCGTGGCGGCGAGCTTGGGACCGGGCGCGGCGCTCGGCATCACGATCACCGCCGGAATACCGAGGAGCCGCGCGGTGAGCGCCACGGCCTGCGCGTGGTTCCCCGAGGAGTAGGCGATGACGCCGCGCTTCCGCAGGGCGGGCGGCAACCGCGAGATGGCGTTCCAGGCGCCGCGGAACTTGAAGGCGCCGGTGCGCTGCAAGTTCTCGCACTTGAGGAGCACGCGCGCGCCGGTCAGCGCGTCGAGCGTGCGGGAGGTCGCTACGGGCGTGCGGTGGACGATGCCGGCCACGCGGCGGCGCGCGTCGGCGAGGCGCGCGGCCATCTCATCATCGGTCGGGATAAGCGATGTGATCCCCGTCGCGGCGTCCGCGGCTCCTGCGGCTTCACCGGGTGCCGCCCGGCGCGTCGCCTCGTCCGACGCGGCGGCGGACTGTCGCCTGTGGCCGTGACCCTCTTCCCCGCTCATCCTCCCGCGCCGCCGCCCGTATCCAGTCCCGGCTCGGTCTGCCTCCGCGGGTCGAGTGCGTGGTCGATCTGCTCGGGGCTGAGCTTCGTCATCTCGCGCGCCAGCTCGCGCACCGGGCGCCGCTCCTTGAAGGAGCGCTTGGCGATCTCGGCAGCCTTGTCGTAACCGATCAGAGGATTGAGCGCAGTCGCCATGCTGGGCGAGATCTCGACGTAGCCGCGGCAGGTCTCCTCGTTCGCCACCGCGCCGGCCAGCGCCTTGTCGGCGAAGACGCGCGCCACGCTCGCCAGGAGCTGCACGCTCTCGAGCAGGTTGCGGGCGATCATCGGCAGCATGGTGTTGAGGTCGAGCTGGCCCCACTGCGCACCCACCGTGATCGCGACGTGGTTGCCCATCACCTGCGCGCCTGCCATGATCACGGCCTCGCAGATCACCGGGTTCACCTTGCCGGGCATGATGCTCGAGCCCGGCTGGATCGCCGGCAGCGTGATCTCGCCGAGCCCGCAGCGCGGACCCGAGTTCATGAGCCGCACGTCGTTCGCGATCTTCATCAGGCTCGCGGCCACGCTGTTCAGGGCGCCGCTCGCCCATGCGGCGCCATCCTGCGCGCCCTGCGCCTCGAAGTGGTCCCTGGCCTCGACCAGCGTGGTGCCGGTGAGCTTCGACAGCTCGGCGGCCATGCGGCGGCCGAACTCGGGATGGGTGTTCAGCCCGGTGCCGACCGCGGTGCCGCCGATCGCCAGCTCCCTGAGGTCGGGCAGCACGGCCTGCACGCGGGCGATGGCGTGCTCGACCTGCGACGCGTAGCCCGAGAATTCCTGCCCGAGCCGGATCGGCGTGGCGTCCATCAGGTGCGTGCGCCCGGTCTTGATGATGTGGTCCCAGGCGCGCGCCTTACCGGCCAGCACACCGTGCAGGTGCTCGAGCGCGGGCAGGAGCTTGCGCTCGATCTCGAGCACGGCCGAGAGGTGCAAGACCGCCGGGATGACATCGTTGCTGCTCTGGCCGAGGTTGACCTGGTCGTTGGGGTGCACCCTGGCGCCCAGGATCTCGCTCGCGCGGTGCGCCACCACCTCGTTCGCGTTCATGTTCGAGCTGGTGCCGCTCCCGGTCTGGAACACATCAATGGGGAACTGGGAATCCCACTTCCCCTCCGCCACCTCGCGCGCGGCCTGCTCGATCGCGGCCGCCACCTTCGCATCCAGCAGCCCGAGCGCGGCGTTGACGCGCGCGGCCGCCACCTTGACGAGCCCCAGCGCGTGGATGAACTCGGCCGGCATGGGCTCGCCGGAGACGGGGAAGTTCTCGACCGCGCGCTGGGTCTGCGCGCCGTAGAGGGCGTCGGCCGGCACCTTCATCTCGCCCAGGCTGTCCTTCTCGGTTCGATACTCGGTCATGCGCTCGCTCCTGGCGTTGCGCTCCCGGGCGCGTGGCGGGCCGTGCGGCGCGGAAGGCCGCCGCCCGCGCACGTCACTCCGGAACGATCTCGTAGCGGCTGGTGAGGGGCACTCCGTGCTCGAGCATGGCGTGCACCGCGCAGTACTTCGTGTCGCTGAGCCGGACGGCCTCCTCGACCGCCGCGGGGCTGATGTCGCGCCCGCGCACGCGGTGCACGACCTCGATCTTGGTATAGAGCTTCGGGTGCTCGTTCATGCGCCGCTCGGCGTTGACGACCACTTCATAGCCGGTCACCTGCTGGCGCTTCTTGCGCAGGATGCTGATCACATCCATCGCGGTGCAGCCGCCGGCGGCGGCGAGCAGCACCTGGATCGGCGACGGCGCCTGGGCCTCGGGACCGCTGTCGAGGGTCATCCCGAAGCGGCCGATGCGGACGTCGAAGCGCAGGCCCGTGCCTGCGACGGTCTCGAGCGTGAGCTGTGCGCTGCTGGTGGTATGCGTGGGAGTGCCGGCGGGGGTCTCGCTCATGTCATCTCCATGGCCGCGGCCGCGGCCCGATCCCGGACGTGCTCGCGTGGGGACGTTCGGCCCGCAGTCTAGGAGCTTCGGTCCGAGCGCGCCAGCGGGCCCTCGGTCGCAGCGGGCGGCGCTTCCCGCGTTCCGAGCGAGAGGTTCAGCTCCGCGTCCGTGAGCACCGTGCGGCGCGCCAGGATCTGCGAGGAGTCGTGCGTGAACACCAGGTGCGTGAGGTGATCGATCGCCACCTCGAGCTGCTTGCGGAACCCCACCATCTTGACGAGGTACGCGAACGCCCAGGCCAGCCAGGCGAGCCTGCCGGCGACGCGCACGCCGAACAGCTCGACCACCGAGCTGTGCTTGCCCAGCGAGATGATGTAACCCGTCTCGCGGAACGTGAACGGCAGCGCGGCGCGCCCTCCGGCCTGGCGCACCAGGTTCCTTCCCACGTGGCTCCCCATCCTGATCGCGGTCTGCGCCAGCATCGGGTGCAGGGCGCCGTCGCCGCGCTCGCGCGCGGCGCAGTCGCCGACGACGAACACGTGCTCGAGCGGCTTACCGTCCGGGTCGAGCGCGCGCAGGCACTCGTCCACCCGCACGCGGCCGTCCGGGTCGTGGGCGAGCGGCAGCGCCGTCACCACGTCGGGCGGACGCACCCCGGCGGTCCAGGTGATGGTGAAGGCTTCGAGCGCGCGCCCGTCCTCCAGGTGGACGCGCTTCTCTTCGACGCGCGTCACCTTGCGGTCGAGGATGACGCGGACGCCGCGCTTCTCCAGGTAGCGCTGGACGTAGCGCGAATGGGAGGCGATCGCGGTGCCCACCACGCGCTCGCCCGCCTCGACGATGGTGACCGAGACGTGCGAGGCGTGGATGCTCGGATAGCGCGGCAACAGGGTGTCGCGCACCATGTCGAGCAGCTCGGCTGCGACCTCGACGCCGGTGACGCCGCCGCCCGCGATCACGAAGGAAAGCAGCCGCCGGCGCTGCGCGTCGGTCCCGGCCTGTTCGGCCATCTCGAACAGCTCGACCACGCGTGCCCGCAGCAGCATCGCATCGGCGATGGTCTTGAACGGGCGGGTGTGCGCTTCGGCGCCGGGGATGCCGTAGTAGTTGGTGACGCTGCCCAGCGCGATGACCAGCGTGTCGAACGGCTCCTCGAGGTCGTTGTGGAGCCGCACGCGACGGCGCTCGAGATCTATGGCGATGGCCTTGTTCTTGATGAAGCGGATGTGGCGGTGGCTCGCCATGTCGCGCAGCGGGTAGACGATGTGCCGGGTCTCGACCGCGCCGACCGCGACGGCGGGCAGCAGCGGGTTGAACTGGAAGAAGTTCTCCTTGTCCACCAGCAGCGTGTCCCAGGTCGCTCGCGCCGCGCGCGAGCGCCCGATCGCACGCGCCACTTCGAGCCCGCCGAACCCGCCGCCCAGCACCAGGAGCTTCCTGCCGCCCATTGGCGCAGGATAGCAGACGAGGTGGACCGGCCCGGGAGCCCGGACCGCCGAGCCCGGACCGCTCGAGCCCCAGCGGGGCGGCCACTCCTCCGCTCCGGCGGGCGCCCGCCCGCGCCCCCGGCCGCGTTCACAGTGGCGGTCGGTGGATGGCCCGGGCTACCCTCCGCGCATGCCCTCGCTCTCGGTGCTGCTCCCGGTGCGCGACGCGGAGCCATGGCTCGCCTCGTCGCTCCACTCGCTGTGGCGGCAGACCTTCCGGGACTTCGAGGTGATCGCGGTGGACGACGGCTCGCGCGACGGCTCGGGCGAGGCGCTCGACCGCGCCGCCGCGCGCGAGCCGCGCCTCACGGTGATCCACACGCCGCCGCGCGGGCTTCCGGCCGCACTCAACACCGCGCTCGCGCTCGCGCGCGGCGCGTTCGTCGCCCGGCACGACGCGGACGATCTCTCCCACCGCGAGCGCTTCCGGCTCCAGCACGCGTTCCTCGCTGGCCACCCGCGCGCGGGCGTGGTCGGCTGCCGCCTGCGCATGTTCCCGGCGCGCGCGGTGACCGTGGGACTCGCGCGCTGGATGCACTGGCACAACGCGCTCTTGGACCACGACGCGATGCGGCGCGAGGCACTGATCGACAGCCCGCTCGCCCACGGCACCGCGCTCGTGCGCCGCGCGTGGCTCGACCGCGTGCGTGGCTGGCGCGAGCGCGGCTGGGCCGAGGACCTCGACCTGTGGCTGCGGCTGTTCGAGGCCGGGGCGCGTTTCGCCAAGCTGCCCGAGACCCTCTACGGCTGGCGCCAGCACCCGGGCAGTTCCACGCGGCGCGACCCCCGCTACGCCCGCGAGCGCTTCCTCGCCCTCAAGCTCGCGGCGCTCCAGCGCGGCCCGCTGCGCGGCTGCCGCGGCGCGGGACTCATCGGCGTCGGCCAGAGCCTGGCCGTGTGGAAGCGCGTGCTGCGGGCGGGCGGAATCGAGCCGCACGCGATCGAGCGCGGGAGGCCCTGGCCGCGTTCGCGCCACGCCGGGCCGCCGGGCGAGCTGCGCACTCCCTGCGTGCTGGTCTTCGGCGCCGTTCCCGCGCGGGACCGGTGGCGCGATGCCCTCACGTCCTGCGGTATGACGGAAGGAACGGACTTCGTATTCGTGGCCTGAGCCGATCTTGGCACGACACGGATATCAGGCGTGTGTCAAACATGCATGATGGATGTTGACCGGGAGCCGGGGCTGTGGCCTATTGACGGCGTCTCAAGATCCCTCACGGTTTCGCACTCTCTTTCCGGAGGTTCCGTGGCCAAGACACGCAAGAAGCGTCAGACATACACCGAGGAGAAGCGCGCGAGCATCCTCGCCGCCGCGCAGAAGGGCGGACTCACCGCCGCGCAGGTGAAGAAGAAGTACGGCGTCACTCCGGTCACCTACTACTCGTGGCGCAAGAAGACTGGGGTCGCCAACCGTCGCGGCGGCACCGCGCGCGTCGCGCGCCGGGCCGGCGGCGACATCACGAGCCAGGTCCGCAGCGAGGTGCAGAGCAAGGTGCGCCAGATCCTCCCCGAGATCGTGCGCAGCGAGGTCAGCTCATACCTCGACTCCGTGTTCGGCGGCCGCGCCCGCCGCACGCGCGTCTAGCGCCGTCTCCCCGGCGCGGCCCGCCTCGCTGCGGGTCGCGCCGGACTTCCGGGTTCCCGCCCGCTCCGCCGCGGGTCGCGCCGGCTTCCGGGCTCCCACCCGTCCCGGCCTGCGGCGGCGGCGGCGCTCGAGCTCAACCCCGCCCGAGCGCCGCGGCCGCCTCGCGGTCGAGGAACCAGTCGCGCTCGCGCACCAGCCGCGCCGGGACCTCAGCGGCATCCCCCGGCTCCTCGAGCGCGCGGCGCACCGCTTCGGCCTTCTCGGACCCGCTGGCCAGCACGATCACGGCGCGCGCCTCGCGCAGGGCGCGCGCGGTGAGCGTCAGGCGCCGGGCCGGCGGCTTCGGTGCGTCGAACACCGCCATCACGCGTGGCCTGCCCTCGCCGCCCGGCGGCGCGCCCGGGAAGATCGAGGCCACGTGTCCGTCCTCCCCCACGCCCAGCACCACCAGGTCGAGCGACGCCGGCAGGATCGCCTCGTAGTCGGCGGCCGCGCGTTCCAGGTCCGCGTCCTCGCCGCGCATGCGGTGCACCTGGGCGGGCGTCAGCCCCGCGCGCTGCGCCAGCGTCTCGCGCACCAGCCGCCAGTTGCTGCGGGGATCGTCGGGTGGCACGGCGCGCTCGTCCGCGAACCACAGGTGGACGCGGGGCCAGGCGATGCTCGCCGCGTAGCGTCCGAGCACCAGCTCGCGGTAGAGCCCGCGCGGCGTGCGGCCCCCCGACAGCGCCAGGTCGAAGTTCCCGCCCGCTGCCGTGGCCCGGGTCGCGGCGGACGCCACGCGCTCGGCCGCGGCGCTCGCCAGCGCTTCGGTCGAGTCGAGGATGTGCACGGCCATGGTCGCTCCGGCAGCGGGCCCTACAGCGTTCGCCACGTGCGGCGGTCGCGGCGCACCAGGTCGTCGCAGCTCTCCGGCCCCCACGAGCCCGGCTCGTAATCGGGGAAGCCCTGCGGCGGGTTCCGCTGGAAGTAGTCGAGCACCGGCGTGATCCACGTCCACGAGGCCTCGACCGCGTCGCGGCGCGAGAACAGCGTGGCGTCGCCCCTCATCGCGTCGAGCAGCAGCCGCTCGTAGGCCTCGGGCGGCTCGCCGCCGAACGCCTCGGTGTACTTCATGTCCATCAGCACCGAGCCGACCGCCAGGTCGTGGCCCGGGATCTTCGAGGCGAACTGGAGCTGGATGCCCTCGTCGGGCTGGATGCGCAGCGTCAGCACGTTGGGCTCGGTCCGCTCGCACACGTCCTGGCGCCCGAACAGGCACAGCGGGATGGTCTGCATGTGGAGCGCCACTTCGGTCACACGCTTGGCCAGCCGCTTGCCGGCGCGCAGGTAGAACGGCACGCCCTGCCAGCGCCAGTTGTCCACGAACACGCGCAGCGCGGCGAAGGTCGGCGTGACCGAGTCGCGCGCCACGCCCGGCTCGTCGCGGTAGCCGCGGTACTGGCCGAGCGCGACGTCGCGCGGGATGGTGTCGTCCCACGGCACGCGCAGCGCGTGCAGCACCTTGAGCTTCTCGCCGCGGATGTCCTCGGCGCCGCCGGTGGTCGGCGGCTCCATCGCAGTCAGGGCCAGCACCTCGAGCAGGTGGTTCTGCACGATGTCGCGCAGCACGCCGGTCTCTTCGTAGAACCTGCCGCGTGTCCCCACTCCCACCGTCTCGGCCGCGGTGATCTCGACGTGGTCCACGTACTTCCGGTTCCAGAGCGGCTCGAACATCGAGTTCGCGAAGCGGAACACCAGAATGTTCTGGACCGTCTCCTTGCCCAGGTAGTGATCGATGCGGAAGGTCTGCGACTCGTCGAGCACGTGCGCCAGCAGAGCGTTCAGCGCGCGCGCCGACTCGAGGTCGCGGCCGAACGGCTTCTCGACGATGACGCGCGTCCACGCCTCGCCGCCGGGCGGCTGGATGAGCCCCTCCGCCTTGAGCCGCTGCAGGATCACCGGGAACTCGCTGGGAGGCGTGGCGAGGTAGAAGAGCCGGTTGCCGCCGAGCGCGCCGTCGCGGTCGAGCGCGTCCAGCTTTCGGGCGAGGCTGCTGTAGGTCGCGGGGGCCTCGAAATCCCCCTCGACGAACGCGAGCTTCGCGGCGAAGCCGTGCCACACCTCGGGATCCACGCCGTCGGTGCGCGAGAACTCCCCGACTGCGCGCTCCATCTCCCCGCGGAAGGCCTCGTCGCTCCACGCCCGGCGTCCTACTCCCACGGCGGCGAAGCGCTCGGGCAGCAGGCCCGGCAGCGTGAGGTTGTAGAGCGCCGGCATGAGCTTGCGGCGCGTGAGGTCGCCGGGCGCGCCGAACGCCACGAAGGCGCACGGTGGCGCCTCGCGCGCGCCCACAGGCATTGCGGCCGGGCGGAACGCCTCGATCTTCGTCACGCTATCTTCCCTTCACCGCGTGGCCGCCGAACTGGGCGCGCAGGGCGGCGATGACCTTGTCGCGGAAGGAGTCGTCCTGGCGCGAGCGGAAGCGCGACAGCAGCGCCAGCGCCAGCACCGGCGTCGGCACGCTGCGGTCTATGGCTTCGAGGATGGTCCAGCGCCCCTCCCCCGAGTCCTCGACCCAGCCGCGGATCTGCTCGAGCCCCGGGTCCTGCGCGAACGCGCGCTCGGCCAGCTCCAGCAGCCACGAGCGCACCACGCTGCCGCGGTTCCACAGGTGCGCGAGCCTGGCCAGGTCGTAGGGGTACTCGCTCGCCTGGAGCAGCTCGAAACCCTCGCCGTAGGCCTGCATCAGCCCGTACTCGATGCCGTTGTGCACCATCTTGGCGAAGTGCCCGGCGCCCGCCGGCCCGGCGTGGAGCCAGCCCTCGGGCGGCGCCAGCGTGTCGAGCGCGGGCTTCAGGCGGGCGATCGAGGCGGGCTCGCCGCCCAGCATGGTGCAGTAGCCGACCTCGAGCCCCCAGATCCCGCCCGAGACGCCGGCGTCCACGAACTCGAGGCCCGCGCCCTTCAGGCGTTCGGCGCGGCGCTTGGAGTCGTGGTAGTTCGAGTTGCCGCCGTCCACGAACAGGTCGCCGCGCGCGAGCCGCGGCACCAGCGCCTCGATCGCCTCGTCCACCGGGGCGCCGGCCGGGACCATCGTCCACACCACGCGCGGCGGTTCGAGCGCCGCGACCAGCTCGGCCAGCGTGTAGGCCGGCACCGCGCCACGCGCCCTGGCCTCGTCCACCCGGGGCGCGGAGCGATTGTGCGCCACCACGCGGTGCCCGCCCTGGAGCAGGCGCAGCGTCATGTTGAAGCCCATGCGGCCGAGTCCGACGATCCCGAGATCCATGTGCGCTCCTTTGCGGGTGGGGTGCGCCCGCATGAAACCGCGCCGGGCGCCGGAGCGCAAGCGGCAAGCGCCGGGGCCCGCGCCCGCTCGAGGATGCCTGCGCCCCGCCGTGTCGCGGGGACCGCGGTGTGGTCGCGCCGGCCCGCGGCCGGCGCCGAGCAAACGGCCACGTCATCGCCACCGCGCGGCCGGCGGCGCGGCGCGCTCCGGCCCGGGATCGCGGCTCCCGCCTACTCCCCCACACCGCCAGGCGCCATCGGGTCCACCAGGCGCGGCGCGTGGCCGGGTGAGGGCAGCCCGATCGCACAGAACAGGCCGATCACCAGCAGCCCGGTCAGGCACGCCAGCGCCGCGGCCAGCCCGAGGTGGTCGGCGAGCGCGCCGATCGGGCCGATCAAGAGCGCCCCCACGCCCCACGCCGCGCCCATCAGCAGGCTCGAGATGGTCGAGGAATGCCGTGGCGACAGCTCCTGGCCGAGCACCACGTTGACCGGCAGCGAGCCCTGCAGGATGAAGCTGCCGACCACCAGGCACACGATGCCCGGCACGTCGGGCAGCACCAGGAACGCGAAGAACAGCGGGATCGCGCCGACGAAGGACCGCACCACGACGCGCCGCCCGCCCCAGCGGTCGGCGAGCCAGCCGCCGAAGAAACCGCCAAGCGCGCCCAGGCCGAGGTACGCGGTGAGCACCGCACCGCCCACCGTCACCGGGAAGTGATGGTCGTGCAGCCGCAGCGGCAGGAAGGTCATGAAACCGTAGGAGACCGCCGAGCGGCACACCACCACCAGGTAGAGGAGCGTGAGCGGCCGCACCACCGGCCTGAGCTCGCGCAGCGCAGGGCGCGGCCCGCGCTCGCGCGCCTGCCGGTGGAGCCGCCCGAACATCGCGAGCAGGACGACGCAGATGGCGACGCCGGGCAGCAGCGCGACCCAGGTGCGCTCGAGGCCGAAGGCGCCGACCACCGCCACGGCGAACAGCGGGCCGAGCGCGAAGCCCAGCGTGCCGCCGGTGATGAAGAACGACATCGCCAGCCCGCGGCGCTCCGGAGACTCGCCGGCCAGCACTGCGGCCTGCGGGTGGAACGCGGCGACCCCCATGCCACCCAGCATCAGCAGCGCGACCAGCGCCTGGAACGTGGGCGCGAGCCCGATCGCGCTCAGGAACACCGCCGCCACCAGCGGCCCGAGCGCCACGAACCACGGTCGGTGGAGCCGGTCCGAGAGCCAACCGAACAGCGGCTGCGCGAACGAGGAGGAGACCGACGACAGCGCCACCAGCGCGCCCACCAGCGTGAGGCTCAGGTCCAGCTTCGTCACCAGCAGCGGCAGCAGCGGCGAGAGGAAGCTGGAGTAGGAATCGATGGTGAAGTGCGCGAGCGCCAGCAGCGCCAGCCGCGGGGTGAGGAAGGAGCGCATCGCCGCGCACCTTAGCACAGCCGATGCGCGCGCTACGCCGCGGGCAGGTCGCGCTCCATGCCGCCGATGGAATGCTCGGCGCGCGCGACCTCAGCACAGCCGATGTGCGCGCTACGCCGCCAGCAGGTCGCGCTCCATGCCACTGACGAAGCGCTCGGCGCGTGCCACCTCGAGCAGCGCGCGCTTCATCAGCGGGCCCGCGCCGGCGAGGTCACCCTCGCGCCCCAGCTCCTCGAGCTGGAGGAACACCTCGGCGCTCGGGAGCGCGCCGACCGTGGCCGACATGCCCTTGAGGCCGTGCGCCTCGAACTCGACGCGCCTGGCGTCCAGCGCCGCGACCGCCTCGCCCAGCCGATCCAGGCGCGGGCGCACCTCGCCCAGGAAGGTGTTGAGGAGCGAGTCGCGCAGCGCCGGGACGCCCATGCACATCTCCTCGAGCCGCTCCACGTCGAGCGCCGGCTGCGGTCCGTCCTCCGGGCCCGGCTCGGGCGCGCCCGCCTGAATCGGGAGCACGTCGGCCTCCGAGAGCAGGTCGGGCGTCGGGGCGGGCGCGGCCGCCGCCACGTCGCCGGTCTCCGTCCCCGCGGACCCGGTCGCCTGACCCGACGCGGCCGGCGCCGTCTCCGACTCGGCTCCCGCGCGCGGTCCGGGCGCTTCGCCCGACACTCCCGCGGTCCAGTGCTCCACCACCTGGCACAGCAGCCCCAGGTCCACCGGCTTGGTGAGGTAGTCGTCCATCCCCGCCGCCAGGCACTTCTCGCGGTCGCCGGGGAGCGCGCTTCCCGTCATCGCCACGATCGGCGTATGGCGCGCATCGCCGTCGCGGGCCCGCAGCTCCGCCGTCAGCTCGAAGCCGTCCATGTCGGGCAGATGCAGGTCCATGAGCACCAGGTCGTAGGCCTGCTTCGCGCACGCTTCGAGCGCTTCCGCGCCGGTCGTGGCCATGTCGAGCGTGTAGCCGAGACGGTGCAGCGTCCACTGAGCGACCAGCTGGTTCACGGCGCTGTCCTCGACCAGCAGCGCGCGCACCCGGCCGCGGCGGGCCTCGGCGAGCGAGTGGCGCGTGACCAGCGACGGCGACTCCTGCTCCGGCGCCGCGTCGCCGCCGTGCAGCACCTCGACGAGCGCCGCCGTGAGGTCCTCCCAGTCGAAGGGCTTGAGCAGGTAGGCCGAGAACCCGCGCTCCCGGGCGCGGACCGCGTCGCCGCGCCGGCCGACGGTCGTCACCAGCACCATGAGCGTCGCGGCGAGCTGCTCGCGGTTGCGCACCGCGGCGCCCAGCTCCTCGCCGTTCGGTGCGCCCAGCTCGCGCTCGATGATCGCGATGCGGTAGGGCTTCCCGGCGGTCGCCGCGGCGCACAGCTGCTCCATCGCCTGCTCCGCGTCCGCGGCCTCGCCGACACGACAGCCCCAGCTCGCGAGCTGCTCGCACAGCAGCCGGCGCGCCACGCTCGAGGGGTCCACCACCAGCACGGGCGCGCCCTGCAGCTCGACGTCCGGGGGCCGCGCCGGCGTCTGCTCGCGCGGCTGCTTCTCCAATCCGACATTGAACCAGAACGTGCTGCCCGCGCCCGGCTCGCTCTCCACCCCCACCTCGCCGCCCATCAGACCCACCAGCTTGCGCGAGATTGCCAGCCCGAGCCCGGTGCCGCCGTACTTGCGCGAGGTCGAGGCGTCCGCCTGGCGGTAAGCCTCGAACAGCCTTGCCCTCTGCTCTTCGGTGATGCCGATGCCGGTGTCGCTCACCGCGAGGCGCAGGGAGACGTGCTGGTCGTCCTCGCTCAGGCGCTCGATCGAGACCGTCACGCCGCCCTTCTCGGTGAACTTGATGGCGTTGCTCGCCAGGTTCAGCAGCACCTGGCGCAGCCGGCCGGGGTCGCCCCTGAGGCGCGAGGGCACCTCGTGGCTCACCCTGCATTCCATGTCCAGGCCCTTCTCGTTCGCGGTCGGCGCCAGCAACGCCACGATCTCGGAGACCGCCACGCGCAGGTCGAAGTCGATGTGCTCCAGCTCGAGCCGGCCCGACTCGATCTTGGAGAAGTCGAGCGTGTCGTTGACCAGCGCCAGCAGCATGCGGCTCGAGTTCTGCATCACCTCCACCATCGCGCGCTGATCGCGGTCCAGCTCGGTCTCGAGCAGCAGGTGGCTCATCCCCATGATGCCGTTCATCGGCGTGCGGATCTCATGGCTCATGGTGGAGAGGAAGTCGGCCTTGGCCTGGGCCAGCCCGCGCGCCTCCTCCACCTGCCCGGTCAGCTCATGGACCTGGCGCTCGAGGGCGGTCTCCGGAGCGCGACCGTGGGGCAACGCCGGTTCCGCCGCCGGCGCCGCTTCGCGCGCCACCGCCACGAACACCTGCCCGCCGTCGGCGCGCTCGAGCAGGCGCACGCGTGCGCGCACGTTCACCGTGCGGCCCTCCGCGCCCGCCAGCGCGAGCGCCACCTCGGTGACCGGCGTGCGGCGACGGCGCTGGCGCAGCGTCGCGCGCAGCACACGACCGCGGTCCTCGACAGCGATGAGCGCGGAGAAGTGGCGGCCGATCTGCCCCGCGGCCTCGCGGCCCGTGAGGGTCTCGAAGGCGGGGTTCAGCCACAGCAGGCGGCCGTCGGCGTCGCAGCAGCACACCACGTCGGGGGCCGCGTCGAGCAGCTCGCGCAGCCCGATCGGGACGAGGTGTGAGCCGCCGTGTGCGCCCGGGACTCCGATCGGATGATCCTTCATTCGGCCTCGGAGGGGGTCGAGGTGGAAACGAGCGGGCGTCCTTGCGCGCCCTATGAGTGACAGTTCTCTCGACGGGTATCGGCGCGGCCGGACGGGGGCTTTACGGCGAAGATGCAGGGCGCGGCGGGGTTGCGGCCGGGCGCCGGCGCAGCCGGGCGGGCAGCAGGGCCAAGGCCACCTCCCAGTCCTCGCGCCCGAACGCCTTCAGCAACGCGAGCGCCGTCGCGTAGGCGCCCAGGGCCACCGCGCCCGCCAGCGGCAGGGCCGCCGGCCCGCCCGGAAGCCGCGGCAGAGCCAGGGCCAGCACGCCAGCCAGCACCGCCCCCGCCGCGAGCGGCCGCCACGCCGTGCGCGCCAGGCCGACCGCCGGAACGCCGCGCCGGAACGCCGCGAAGAGCAGCACGAAGCACAGCGCCTCGCTCGCCACCGTGGCCGCCGAAGCACCCACGAAGGAGAACCGCGGGATGAGCACCGCATTCAGGCCCAGGTTGAAGAGCGCGACCACGACCGCGACGCGCGCGCCGTCCGACTGCCGCCGCTGCGCCGTCAGCAGGTGGAGCAGCGTGTCCGCCATGTAGGCGCCCGGCAGCGCCCAGATCAGCACGGTGAGCCCGGGCGCCGCCGCCGCGTAGGCCTCGCCCAGCACCAGCGTGATGATCGGCCGCGCCTCGAAGCTGAAGAACGTCGCCACGCCGACGGTGAAGATCAGGTGCAGCCGGAGCGACTTCCTGCACAGCACGCCGAGCGCCTCGCGTGGCCCGTCTGCCGCGCGCGCCATCACCGGGAACAGCACCGAGCGGTAGGCCGCCGAGAGCAGCACGAAACCTTCGAAGAAGCGGTAGATGCCGCCGTAGAGCCCCACCGCCCGCTCGCCCTGGATGGCGTGGAGCATCACCGAGTCCACGCGGAAGTAGAGCGCGATGAACACGCCCGAGATGGCGAGCGGAGCGGACTCGCGGAGGAGGGCGAGGCGTCGGGCCCAGGCGGAGCCGGGGACGCGCGACGCCGCCGCAGTGCGCGATGCGCGGGCCGTGCCCGGTGCGGGCGCGGTGCGCGACGCGGGCATGGTGCCGCGCGAGGCCACGGTGCCCCGCGCGGACGTCGTGCTCCGCGCGGACGTCGTGTTTCGCGCGGATGTGTTGCCCCGGACGGTCGCTCGCGCCCGGTCCGCGCGCCACAGACCGCGCGAGGCGAACGCAGCGGCGGCGACGTGCACGAACGCTGCCGCCGCGTAGGCACAAGCGCCGCCCAGCGCGCCCGCGCCGCCCAGCACCAGCGCCAGGCCGACCGCGAGCGCCGTCGCGCTCTGCGCCACCAGCGAGAGCCCGGCGATGCCAGCGCGGCCCGCGGACTTGAGCAGCCCCTCGAAGAGCAGCGAGGACGAGTTCATCAGCATCGCGAGCGTGAACAGGCCGACGAGAAGGATCGTGCGCGCCGGCGCGCCCGTGGCGATCGAGACCGCCGCCGTCGCTGCGATCGTGATGGCGCCGAGCGCGAGCTTCAGGACCAGCGTGTCGCCAAGCAGCACGCGGATGCGCTCGGGCGCGCGCGAGGCCTCGCGCGTGAACACCGTCGAGAGCCCCACGTCCGCCACGATGTTGAAGAGCAGCGTGAAGGAGAACGCGAACATGTAGCGCCCGAACTCCTCGACCCCGAGCCGGCGCGCGAGGACCAGGTAGAGCGCGAAGTCCATCGCCTTCGCGGCCAGCAGCCCGCCGAGGAGCTGCGTGGTGCCGCGGGCGACGGCGCGGGAGAGGCTCAAGCGGCCGGCTCCCGGCGGTGGCTCTGTGGCGCAGCCTCACCCGGGGCCGCGGCGTCGGGGCAGGATCCCCGGGCGGGGTCCGGCGCCGCGCCGGGCCGATCCTCCGGCGCGGTCGAGTCGGACGGACAGCGGCCGCCCGGCCACACGACCGGATGGAAATGGGCCATCCCCCGCCTGAGCATGGCGGTGGGGAAGCTCTTCAAGTGATTGCGCGGCATGGGGGCACACTCCAGACCCACAGCATGATGCCGGGAGTCCCGCCTGGGGGAACGCAATGGCCGTGCCGGTGGCCGCGGTGGCGGCGGCGGAGCAAGGCCGGCGCTCAGCTCGGGCGAGCCGCGGCCGTGCCGCAGCTTCGCGTCGGGTCAGGCTGCGGCAGCAGGAGCGCGAGGCGCCGGCTCGGCGTTCGCCCGCCGGGGTCGCAGCGCATCGGCATGGAGGGTTGGAGGCGGCACCCGGATTCGAACCGGGGAATAAGGGTTTTGCAGACCCTCGCCTTACCACTTGGCTATGCCGCCTCGGGGGGACGGAAGGTAGCATCGGCGACCGCGAGACAACAAGGCAACCTCCCGCGCCCCTTCCGACCGACCACCACCCGCCAGGGGACCTCGGCCGCGCCGATCGCTGCATCGAGCTCGTGCTCCGCCCCCCGCTCCGCGGCGACCTCAGCGCCCGCCCAGCCACGCGATGCGGCGCACGACGGCGCCGCGCGCGTCCCGCAGCCTGACGAAGTAGATGCCGGAACCGGCGCGACCCGCGCCGGCGCGCTCACCGCTCCACGTCGCCGCTCGCGTGCCCGGCGGGAGCGCGCGCGACCAGACGGCGCGGCCGGCAAGATCGAGCACCTCGAGCCGCGCGACGCCGGTCACGCCGGCCACGTCGAATCGGACGAGGCCGGTCGCGGGATTGGGCGCGACCCGGAGGCCGGGACCCGCACTGCTCGCCGGCGGTTGCACCCACGCCGGGTTCGCCGGGGCCGCGAGCCGCAGCAGCACGAAGTCGCCAGGATCGAGCGCGAACGCCACCACGCCACTCGAATCCACCGCGAGCGAGTCCCACGCCGTGCCGTCGTCGCGCAGCCGCGACGCTCGCTATCCGTCCGCGAGCGTGAGGGACACCATCTGCGGCGAGAGCGAGTCGGCATTGGCAACGAAGACGTACGGCACATCCATCGAGTCGGCGAAGCGGCCCAGCGTCGCCCGGCCGGCGACCGCCAGGAGCAGCGTGTCGGGGACGAAGGGCACGCCGCCGGGCGGCACCGAGCCGGCGTGCTCGGTCGCGAGCCAGCGCAGCCCCGCGAGGGTGTCGCCGAGCGGCGCCAGGCGCGCGTTCAGCGCCGTCACCATGTCGTAGTAGGGCGTGCGCGCACCCGTGCCCCATTCGATCATCGCGGGCCCCCAGCCGTAGCCGGGAAGCGGCGCGGGCGTCCAGTAGGTGAAGTAGCCGATGCCGTGGGCGCCCCCGGCGAGCCACTGCGCGACCTGCCAGCGCAGCATGCCCTCGGTGACATGGCGGTAGATCCAGTGCTCGACCAGCAGGACGACACCCCAGAACGGCACGTCGTTCGCCCGCGCGACCGAGCCGAGCGTCGCCACGTTCTCGGTGAGGAAGTGCGCGTCGCCGGTGACCTGGAAATCGTACTGGTTGTTGCAGAGCACCGCGGGGTGCGTCGCGGCCACGTACTGCTCGACGTACGCCCGGAAGTCGGCGGGCGTGGCGAAGGCTCCGCGCGCGCCCAGGCTGTTCCAGGCTGGATGGACCGGATCACGCTCGCGCAGGATGTCGAACCACTCGCCCAGCCGCGGGAAGTAGCTGGCCGGCGGTTCGTCGCCCAGGTAGTAGCCGAGGAAGGCCGGATCGTCCTTGTAGCGGGCCACGATGGTGTCGGCGAGCGCGAGCGAGGCCGGGTTCGACGTCGAGACGCTGTCGAGGTCGTTGTCGAGGAGCAGATTCCTGAGTCCCAGCGGGCGCGTGAGGTCGAGCCGCACCAGGTTCTCCGCGGCGGTCCCCGCGTCCTCCCACGCGAGCACCGTCACGTTGAACCCGGTGGCGGCCAGCTCGGCGTAGCGCCCCGCGGTCGTGGACTCGCGCGGCGGGCTCACCCAGCCGAACAGCGCGAAGCGGGGCAGCGCCGAGCCGTAGCCGGCCGCCGCCTGCACGGCGGGAGCGCGCGGCGTCGCGCGGGCGGCGGGGACGCGCGGCGTTGCGTGTGCGGCGCCGCCCGGTGCGGGCGCGGAGACCATCAGCACGACGAGAAACGCAAGCCCTGGGCGAGCGAAGCGGAGCATGAACGTTGGCACCTCGACCGCGGACCGGACGGCGGGAGGCCGGGTCAGCCGCGGCACGTGCACGATTGTGCCGCCCGCGCTGGCGGACCGCAACGAGACACTCGCGCCGCGTGCCGAGCCCCTGCTGCAGGCCCTTCACCCACGATCACCGGCGACCGCGCGCCGGGCGTCAGCGCCCGCCGCGCGGCCTCGGCCGCGTCCCGCCGGTCTCTGGCTCCAGGCCGGGCAGTCGCGTGAGCCAGTGCATCAGATTGAGGACGAACTGCCCGTTCCGCTCGGCACCCGGCGCGTTCATCCCGCTCGGGTTGCGGTTGGGCCCCGAGCGCTGCGCAGAGAACATCGCCGCCTCACCAAAGACCGCCACCCGCCCGCGGCCGAGCTCGAGCAGCGCGCCCTGCACCATGCCCTCACCCGGCACATGCGGCGTGAGCCGCCCGAACTGCCATGCCTCCTGTGGCAGCCAGACCACGCAGGTCGAGTCGAACACCAGCAGCGGCGTGCCGCCGTGGAGTAATCGGAACGCCTGCCCGGTGAACGTGCGCACCGAATCCACACGCTCGGAGGCATCGCGACCCTGCGTCACCGGATGCGTGGCGAGCGAGCCGTTCACGCGGCGGAAGCGCCCGAGGCGGTCGTTGGCGTCGGCGTCGAGCGCGAAGCCATCCTGGAACGCCACGCCGAGCGCAGCGGCCAGCGCCTGGGCGTGTCCGGGGAAGGGCATGTGGTCCGCGATGAGCAGCAGCGACCCGCCGTCATTCACCCAGTCGCGCACCGCGGCGACCTCGTCGGCGGTGAACGCGGGCCGCGCCGGCAGCACCCAGTCGCCGTCGTCGGCGAGCGCATTCGAGACCACGAGCACGCGCGTGCGCGCCAGCGCCGCGCGCGTGAATCGCTCGCGCTGCGGTTCGACCCGGTAGCCGTCGCGCTCGAGCAGCCGCGCGAACGGGAGGAACCGGCCCGAGGCGGTGTGGAAGTTGTGGTGGGCCTCGTCGAGCTGCACCAGCGGGCCCTCGCCGGCCGCGTAGGCCGGCGCGCCGACGACGGGAAGGAACGTCGAGTCGGCCACCTGCTGAGCCGCGGCGGGCGCGGCCGGCCAGAGCACCGTGAGAGCGACGAGCGCGGCGAGACCGGCCGCCGCGGAGGTGATGAGGACGGCCCTGCGGTTCGAGGACGAGCGCATGCATGGTCCTTTCGTGTCCCGGCGTCGCTTCGTGGAAGGGATGGACGAGCGCCCCCGGCGTGGGATCGGGGACGCTCCGGCGCGTCTCGCCGTCGCCCGCCGATCCGGAGATTAGACCCGGCTGTGGCGGGCGCAGGTTTCACCCGATGACCGCCTCGAGAAGCGGCGCGCCACGAGGAAGGGGGCCGGGCGATCAGCCGTTCCCCGCGCCTGGCACCTCTACCCCACCGCGTCCCGCAGCGCCCGCACGTGCTCCGGCGTGGTGCCGCAGCAGCCGCCGACGATGGCGACGCCCAGCTTCACCAGCGCCTTCGCGTTCTCCGCCATGAACTCCGGTGTCTCGGGATAGACGATCGTACCGCCGCGCGGCTCGGGCAGACCGGCGTTGGGCTGGATCGCGATGGGCCGGTCCGTGCGCGCGCGGAACTCGCGCGCGATCTCGCCCATCACCGCGCTGCCGTTGCCGCAGTTCGAGCCCAGGATGTCGGCGCCGGCTTCGGTGAGGCCGTGCACGGCCTGCTCGATGGAAGCGCCCATCACCGTGAAGAACCCGCGCCGCGTCCGCTCGAAGGTCATGGTCGCCATCACGGGAAGGGCGGGCGCGACCGCGCGCGCCGCCCGCACCGCCAGCACCGCCTCGGCCAGGTCGGTCATGGTCTCGATGCAGACGAGGTCGGCACCGGCCGCGGCGAGCGCGCGGATCTGCCGCTCGTACCCGGCGGCGATCTCACCGGGATCGCCGTCGCCGTAGGGCTTGAGCAGGTGGCCGCTGGAGCCGATGGATGCGGACACGTACGCACGGTCCCCCACGGCCCGACGCACCGCCAGGACGGCCGCGCGATTGATCTCCTCGGTGCGGTCCTCCAGCCCGTAGCGGCGCAGCCGCGCGGGCGAGCCGCCGAAGCTGTTGGTGGTGACGAGATCGGCGCCGGCTTCGAGGTAGAGCCGCGCGATCTCCTCGAGCGTCTCGGGATGCGACAGGTTGAGGGCTTCCGGGGCCGCGCCGGGCCGAAGCCCGCGCGTCATCAGCAGCGTCCCCAGCGCGCCGTCGCCGACCAGGACCTCACCGGAGCGCAGGCGTTCGAGCAGCGCGATCATGCGCGGCTGTCCGCGCCGGAGCGCGGACCCTTGTGCTGCTCCCCGGTGCGAGGTGCGTCCCTCCCGCCGCGTACAGCAGCGGGGTACGGCAGCCGCCCGGCGCCCGGCACGCCCTCAGCCCCTCGCCGCGACCAGCGCGCGCACGCGCTCGACGGCGTTCGCGGCGTCGTAGCCGTGGGCATCGGCGCCGATCTCGCGCGCCCAGGCTTCCGAGACGGGCGCACCGCCGACGATCACCCTGACCCGGCCGGCGAGGCCGCGCGCCCGCACCAGCTCCACGACCTCCTTCATCACCGGCATGGTGGTGGTGAGCAGCGCGGAGAGTCCGATGACCGACGCGCCATGCTCCCGGGCGGCGTCCACGAACCTCTCGGCCGGCACGTCGTTCCCGAGGTCCATCACGTCGAACCCGGCGCCCTTGAGCATGATGCTCACCAGGTTCTTGCCGATGTCGTGCAGGTCGCCGTGCACCGAGCCGAGCACCACCCGGCCGGCCGTGGGCACGCCGTCGCGCGCGAGCAGCGGCCTCAGCAGGTCGAGCCCGGTGTACATCGCGCGCGCCGCGAGCAGCACGTCGGGCAGGAAGATCTCGCGCAGGCGGAACTGCTCGCCGACCACGTCCATGCCGGCGATCAGGCCCTCGTTGAGGATCCGATGCGGCTCGCACCGCTGCTCGAGGGCCTGGCGCACCAGCGCGCCAACCCGGTCGTCCTCGCCCCGCTGAAGGCTCTCGCCGATCTCGGACAGGATGTTCATGGCTCCTCCCACCTCACGATCCCGACAGCGCCGCGATCCGCTCGCGGCACGGCTTCTCCCGGCACTCCGCGCAGAACGGGAATGCCGGAGCGAACCGATGGATCCCGGCCGGACCGGCGACCAGCACGCCCGAGACCGACTTGAGCGGCTCCATCAGGCAACTCGGATTGAGTGTGACGCCGATCTCCCCGGGCTCCAGGAACGCGAACAGCGCGCGCTGGCCGCTCACGTGCCAGCCGCAGTAGCCGGGACTGTACGCCAGCACGCGCGCCCCGTTCGCGCCGGCGTCGCCGGCCATCGCCAGGTAGCGCGGCCCGAGCAGCGTGGCGAGGCGGTCGGCCGCGGCCGAGGCGACCGAGTCGAGCATGGCGGCCAGCGCCGGCTCGTTCCGCTCGAACAGATCGCGGATGCGCTCCGTGAGCCCGCGACCGACGGTGGCCGTGAAGAGCGCGAGGCGGTCCGCCCGGGGGAACACGGCCTCGAGCGGCGTCGCGGCGGCGTTGCGTCCCGCGCCGCGGTAGACCTCGGCGAACTCCTCGCGCGAGATCTCGCCGACGATGGCGCGCGGCTCGGCGGCCTCCAAATAGGCGGCGAGCGCCGCATCGTGGAGCGCCGCGATGCGCGGCGGCACGCCGGCCCCGGGCGGCATGCCCTGCAGGCTCAGGACCTCCGCGCGCTCGGGGACCGAGTCGGCCGCGGTCCACCTGACCCGCTCTCTCATTCGGCGCGCTCCGGCAGCGCGTCCATGCCGTGGCGCCGCGCCTCGGACTCCATGCGCCGGATGAGCTCGCGCTTGACGTCGTCGCCGAGCCGCGGCGGCTGCCAGGCCTCGATGAGCCGCGCCACCTCGCGCCGGGCGCGCTGACCGAGCGTCAGGCCGCCCTCCTCCAGCCAGCGCGCCTGGTTGGCCCGGTCGATCACGGGACCCGGGAAGGCGATCTCGTCGCGCAGGTGGCGGCGCGTGTGCCGGGCGATCAGCAGGTGCTTCTCGCGCAGCAGCTCCTCGAACAGCGGGCGCGCCGGGAAATCATCCCGGGGCTCGATGCCCCGCGTCAGGCGCTGCGTCATGGCGCAGATCGCGTCGTCCACCACCAGCTTCTCCAGGCTCTGGCAGGATTCGAAGTCGAGCATGCCGGGCCCCGACACGCTGTCGATGCCCGAGAGCGCGGCGAGCGTGGCGCCGATCCCGGTTTCGAGACCGGCCTGCGCGTCCAGCGCCTTGGCGTCGGAGAGCGCGATGTAGGCCTGCGTGGGCAGGCCCAGCGCGTGCCCGATCTCGCTGTAGGCGCAGTCCATCATCATGGTCTCGATGGCGCCCATCGGCGTGGTCTCGTAGCGGATGTCGAAGATGGCGGGCGAGCCGCCCCACAGCACCGGGGCGCCCGGCCGGGTGACCTGGCTGATGACCAGCCCGCTCAGCGTCTCCGCGGCGTGCTGGACCAGCGAGCCCACCAGAGTGACGGGCGACATGAAGCCAGCGAGCGGCATGGAGATGAACTCGACCGGGATGCCCCAGCGCGCGCAGTCCACGACGTTCTGGCTGGTGACGTCGCTCCACTTGAGCGGCGCGGTCGGGCAGCACGAGAAGATGGTCAGCGGCTGTTCGCTCAGGGCCTCCGCAGTGCCGCGCACGGCGAGCTGCAGGTCCTTCATGATCTCGAACGCCTCGATGGTGAAGGCGCCCGTGACCACGGGCTTCTCGCCATAGAGCAGGCTCAGGAACAGGCGGTACGAGTCGGACACGCGGCTCGGGACGTCGGCCGGGACGAACGCCGTGCTCTGCGAGGCGATGTGAGTGAGGCCGCTCACGACCTTGACGTAGCGGACGTAGTCGGCCGTCAGCGGCTCGCGGATCTTCCCGGTCTCGCCGTCGAGGATGTGGATCGCGGACGAGCCCGGCGTGAAGGAGACGCGCCCGGCGCCGAAGTGATGGGTCTCGCGCCCGAGCACGTCGTGGAGCCGGAACTCGCGCGGCGCGGTGGCCAGGGCGCGGTCCACCAGCGCTCCGCCCAGGTGCGCGCGCGACGTGCCGCGGTCCACGCGGGCGCCGTGCCCGGCGAGCGCCTCCAGCAGGTCCGGGTTGTGGACCTCCACGCCGAGGGCGTCCAGCAGGTCGCGCGCCTCGGCGAGGATGCGCTCGATCAGCGCGCCGTCGAGCAGCCTCAGGGTCGGACGCATCGGGAGCACCTCGTGAGCGCCGGGAGGGCCAGGGTCGAGACGATCCGTTTCATGAGGCCTCCTGCCTCGAGGGTGGACGGGTGGGTGCCGGGCGAATCGGGCGTCGGCGCCGGGCGCTGGTGGCCTTCACCGGGCCCGAGGAGCGGGGCAGCCGGTCATTCGGCGGGTCCTGTCGAAGAGGTGCCGTCGTCCGCCCGCGGCCGATTCCCCTGAAGCCGCAGGATGACCCGGTGCGCTTCCTCGAGCCAGAGCAGCTTCTCGGCGAGCGGCAGCCGCGCGAGACGCCGCCGCTGGGCACGCGAGTGACCCTCCCAGCCTGATTCCCAGAGCAACTCCTCGCGGGGGTCCGCGTCACTCATCGGGGTCTCCTTTCGACTCCAGCCGCGACTCGAGCTCGGCGACATCCTGGAGATCCTGGGGTCGCCCTGCCTTGCGCTTCATCTCGATCAGGTCGGCGAGGCTGACGAACGTGGCCGCGATCCCAGGCGCAACTTCGAAGCGTGCGGCACTCGCGTACACGCGCGCGAAGTCGAACGGGATCTCCACGAACAGGTCGATCTCCGTCGCTGGATGCTCGCGGCTGAACACCGAGAACACCGTGAGACCCTTCTCACGAATCCACGCTCGGCGCTTCTCCGGGTCGGCGAAGTCGCCGAGCGCAACGGGTGCGCGAGGGCGATAGCCGAGCCCCGACAGCGCGTCGATCGCGCGTCGCATTGAATCCCGCTCCGGGTCCAACACGAGATCGACGTCAGCCGTGAACCGTACGAACCCATGTACGACGACCGCGAGCCCGCCGACCACGAGGTAGCGAACCCCAGCCCGGTTCAGGGCGTCCACGATGGCCTCGATGCTGCGCCGTTCCATGCGCTTCAGACCTCCGGTCTCCGATGCGTCGAACAGACCCGGGGATTCTAACCCATGCCACCTCACGCTTGCGGGAGCTTCCGGAGCACCCGCAGAATCCGGGCGCTGTCCCCTGCCTCCGGGATCCTGCGTTCCATACTCCAGAAGGCACCGCATCCCGTGACCTGTCGGAGGGACCTCCCGTGCACAAGTCCTGGCGTATCGGCGCCGGCCGGGCGACCGGTCTCAGCCTGGCCTGCCTCTGGGCGGCGGCCATGCTGCTCGCCGGCCGTGCGACCGCGATCGAGACCATCCACCCGGAGCTCTGGGTGGCGAACAACAGCGTGCTGGCCCTCGCCAGGTCCGGCGACACGCTCTACATCGGCGGCAACTTCGACTACGTCGGACCGGCGTCCGGCGCGTTCGCGGCCATAGACCTCGCCACGGGCAGCCCGGTCGCACCCTACGCGAAGGTCACTGTCGTTGCCTCAGGCGGTGTCTACGCGGCCGTCCCGGACGGGGCGGGCGGCTGGTTCATCGGCGGCCAGTTCCAGCTCTCGGGTGGCGTGGTCCGCCAGAACCTCGCCCACATCCTGTCCGACGGCAGCACGGATCCGTCGTGGAATCCGGGGGCGAATGGCGCGGTGCGCGCTCTCCTGCGGAGCGGGACGACCCTCTACGCCGGGGGCGACTTCACTTCCATCGGCGGCTCGTCGCGCAACCGCATCGCCGCGCTCGACGCCGTCTCCGGCGCCGCGACCGCATGGAATCCCAACGCCAGCGGCCGCGTGCGGGCGCTGGCGCTGAACGGCAGCACGCTCTTCGCCGGCGGCGAGTTCGGGACCATCGGCGGCCTCGCCCGCAATTCCCTGGCGGCGCTCGACGTCGCGACCGGCGCGGCGACCCCCTGGAATCCTGCGGCCAACAGTTTCGTCCACGCCCTGCTCCTCTCGGACTCGACGCTCTACGTCGGCGGCCAGTTCTCGAGCCTCGGCGGCCAGCTCCGCAACTCCGCCGGCGCCGTGAGCGTGACCACCGCCCTGGCCAGCTCGTGGAACCCCAATGCCAACGGCTTGGTGCGCGCGCTGGCAATCAGCGGGTCCACCATCTACGCGGGCGGCGACTTCACGGGCATCGGCGGCTCGTCACGCAACCGGATCGCGGCGCTCAACAGCACCTTCGGCGGAACCACCTCGTGGAATCCCAACGCCGACAGTTTCGTCTACGCGGTCACGGTCGCCGGCGGCACGGTCTATCTCGGCGGGAGCTTCTTCTCGGTCGGCGGTCAGACGCGCCGCTACATCGCCGCCGTGGACGCCGCGACCGGGACGGCGACCGCGTGGAATCCAGGTGCGAACTCCTTCGTCTACACGCTGGCGCCGGGCGGCGGGGTCCTGGTCGCGGGCGGCGCGTTCTCCAGCGTCGGCGTGGTGAAGCGCAACAAGCTGGCCGCACTCGACCTCGCCACCGGGGCGGCCACCTCGTGGGATCCGAATCCCAACGGCAACGTGCTGGCTCTCGCCGTCTCCGGGGCGGCGCTCTACGTGGGCGGCGACTTCACGACGGTCGCAGGGCAGACCCGCCGGCGCATTGCCGCCTTCGATGTCGCGAGCGGCGCGCTCACGGCGTGGAATCCCGACGCCGACAACGCGGTGACGCTGCTCGCCGCCCAGGCGCCCGCGATCTACGCGGCCGGCAACTTCACCAGCATCGGCGGCCAGGCCCGCAGCCGGCTCGCACGGCTCGACACGGGCACGGGTCTCGCCACGAGCTGGAATCCCGCTCCCAACGGCGTCGTGAGCGCCCTGCTGCCGGACGGGGACGTGGTGATCGCCGGCGGCAACTTCACCAGCATCGGCGGCCAGGCGCGCAACCGGCTCGCCCGGCTCGACTCCACCGGCCTCGCCACGACCTGGAACCCGAACGCGAACAACGCCGTGACGGCGCTCGCGCGGAGCGGATCCATGATCTACGCGGGCGGGAGCTTCACCCAGATCGGGGCCAAGTCCATCTTCTATCTCGCGCAGATCGACGCGGCCGGGACCGTGTCGAACTGGAACCCGTTCTTGAACGCCGCCGTGCAGGCGCTGGGCGTGAACGGCGCGACCCTCTACCTGGGCGGGGACTTCACCAACCTCAACTCGGGGGCGGCCGTGCGCTACTACATCGCGTCGCTGGATGTCACCACCGCGCTGGCCACCACGTGGGACCCGGCCGCGGCGGGCAGCGTGAAGACCCTGCTGGCATCGGGCAACACCATCTTCGCGGGCGGCTCCTTCTACAACATCTCGTGGCAGCCCAACAGCTACGTCGTGGCGATCGTGGACCCTAGCGTGGTCGGCGTCGGGCCGCCGGCGCGGCTCCCCGATGCGCTCGAGCTGCGCGGCGCGCCCAACCCGGTCTTGCGCGAGGCCACGCTGCGCTTCCGGCTCGCGCGCGCCGGGACCGTCACGCTGCGAGTGTTCGACCTGCAGGGTCGCGCGGTGCGCACGCTCCTCGACCGGGCGCGGCTTCCGGCCGGGGAACACCACGCATCGTTCCCGGTGTCGGGCCTGGGGCACGGCATCTACCTGTGCAGCCTCGAGACGGGTGAGGCGAGCGCGCGGCTGAAGCTCGTGGTGACCCGATAGCGGGTTCGCCGCACGGCCAGTGTCTCGGGGGTCAGAGGCTCGCGGTCGCACGGGTGCCGTGGAGCGCCGGCGCGATAGCCGCCCGTGCCGGTCTACCGGCTGCGAGCCTGCCCGCTCCTCACCCGCGCGTCGCGCCGCCGCGGCCCCCGGGTCGGGTCGCATCCGCCGCGCGCCGGAATGCCTCGGCGATCCCCCGGTCACTGGCGGGTACGATGCCGACCTCGGTGACGATGCCGGTGATGAGCCGGTGGGGTGTGACGTCGAAGGCGGGATTGAGCGCCTTCGTGCCCGCGGGCGTCACGCGCACGCGCACCAGCGCGCCCGAGTCGTCCACGCCCTCCACCGTCAGCACCTCGTCTTCCGGCCGCTCCTCGATCGGGATCTCCGCGCCGGTAGTGATCGCGCGGTCTATCGTGCTGAGCGGCGCGGCGACGTAGAACGGCACGCCGTGCGCGCTCGCGGCCAGCGCCCGCGAGTAGGTGCCGATCTTGTTCGCGGCATCCCCGTTCGCGGCCACGCGGTCGGCTCCGGTCAGCACCAGGTCCACCTGGCCGCGCTGGATCAGGTGCGCCGCCGCGCTGTCGGCGATCACCACGTGCGCCACGCCCTCCTCTCGCAGCTCCCACGCGGTGAGGCGGGCGCCCTGGAGCCGCGGCCGCGTCTCGCTCACGTAGACGAACGGCTCGAGGCCGGCGCGCGCCGCCTTGTAGACCGGCGCGAGCGCGGTGCCCCAGTCCTGGACTGCCAGCCAGCCGGCGTTGCAATGGGTGAGCACGCGGGTGCCGTGGCGGAACAGCGTGAGCCCGTGCGTGCCGATGGCCTCGGCCGCCGCGATGCCGGCGTCGTCGTAGGCCCGCGCGGCGGCCAGCATCACACACGGGTTGGGCGCTGCCGCACGCACGGCGTCGAGCCCGGACCACAGGTTGAGCGCGGTCGGGCGCGTGCCCGAGAGCCGCGCATAGGCGGCATCGAGCGCCGCGCCCCGCCGCGCGGCCAGCGCGAACCCGTACGCCGCGAACACGCCGATCAGGGGCGCGCCGCGCACCGCCATCACCTCGATGGCGCGCGCCACCTCTTCGACATCGCGCGCCACCCCGATCTCGACGCGCATCGGGAGCGCCCGCTGGTCAATGTAGTGGATGCCGTCGTCGCTCCACCACACCACGCGCATGTCCTGTCCGCGGACCTTCACGCCGGCTCCCCGGTCCCGGCACCATCCTCCGCGCGCCCGCAATGCCGGGGCATGCGAGCAGCCGTGCGCCGGAGGCCGTCCCGAGTGCGCTCGCGGACTTTCACGCCAGCTCCAGGGCGCGCGCCAGGTGGCGCACCAGGATCTGGCCCGCCTCGCCGGCGCTGCTTCCGAAGGCGATCACGCCGTCCTCGTGCCCGCCCATGGCGAGGATCCCGGTGGCGGACAGCGTGGACTCGCGGTAGAGGCGCTGCACCTCGTGCGCCATCGCCGGCGTGCCGTTCCGCGCCTCGGGACGGCTGACCGGGAGGCCCAGCGCGCGCGCGCTCCTCCAGATCTCGGGCGCGTGGCCGTGCAGCACCACGCGCGCCGCGGGGGCGATGTCGTAGATCGCCGCGTGCGTCAGCGACTCCGAGGAGGGCGGGACCAGCCCGCAGCTCGCCACCCGGTTGCGAACGATGTCGTAGCGCTCGACCAGGCAGAAGTCGGCGAGGGTCACGTCGGCGCGCCCGCCGGTCTGCGTGCCGGTGACCAGGAACCGCCGCTGTCCGCGGCCCACGTCGCCCATGGGGCCGACGCGGGCGCTCACGTTCCCGTAGCCATAGCCCTCGTAGCGCCCGGGGTCCCGGCCGATGAGCCCCAAGCGTGCGAGCACTTCGCGCCAGGCGGCCAGGGTTCTGACCGTCTCGCCGAACGTGCGCTCTTCGAGCGGCCGGGTCTCGTGCTCGACCTCGAACCGGATGACGCCTTCCTCAGGAGGGCAAGCCACGCGGCCAAGGTACCATCGCGGTTCGGCCCTGGGAACCTTTCGCGAAGAACGACAGGGCGAC
>JACRPT010000114.1 GCA_016223045.1 Candidatus Eiseniibacteriota bacterium | reverse complement strand
GCTCACTCGAAGTGCCCTCCATGGCGTTGGGAAGGTGACTCTCGAACACCTCCTTCTTAGCCGCTCTGGGCGGGCATTTCGAGTTGTTTCTTGGCGCTGATCAACTTCTCAGATGAAACCGCGCTTGTTCAGGGCCTAGTCTACGACTGGTCCACCGACTCGCGCCTGATCATCAAGGACGCTCGCTTGGGAGACTACGTCCTCTACAGCACTCGGAGTAGTTCACACGTCTTCTATCGTTCCACTGTCCCCCCATACGACGATAGCGCCTGGGTCTGGTGTTCTGCGAGAGATCGCAGGGGCGGTGCTGACAGTCGAGTGGTTCTGATCCTCCTTCAGGATTGACGGCGAGCATCATGTATCGGGCAACATCACAGCGATGCGGGCCGTGGCCGGCACTTCCCGGGCCGCGCCGGAATGCAGACGTTCTTCGCGCGCCCGACCGGCCGGGCCCGGAACATGGAGATCGCATGTGGCTCAGGAGCCTATCATTGACCTTCGCGTGCCTCGCGATTGCGGCGGGCGCTGAGGCCAAGAGCACGTGGTTCGGGCCCCAACTCGCCTTCCCTGTGCCGGCCCGCGACATCGGCGACACTCAGCTCGGCATCGATGCCGGCGTGACGCTCAACAACATGGGAAGCTCGCACGTCGGTGTCGGCGTGGACTTGGTCTACCACTATTGGCCAGCGTCTCCGGAATACAAGGCCGCGTTCGACCGTTACCTGAGGAGCACGCGCTACGAAGCAATCGACGGCTCGACCTGGGCCTTCAGCGCATTCCAGGTCACGGCCCACCTGAAGCTGGTGGCGCCGATGATCGAGCGGCACGGCCCCTGGCTCCAGGTCGGCGCAGGCATGTATCGCCTCAATCGCAACCTCGCAGACCCGAACTGGGACGACAGCGTTGTCATTGTCGTGGGCCGAGGCCTGAGCAACATCACGGTTGTGCCCGGCTGGTACGCCAGCGTCGGATTCGACTTCCGGACGTGCTCCAACATGGTGCTCGGCCTCGACGCGAATTACCACCACCTGCGGTCGGAGAATAAGGACATCCCGCACTTCTCCGCGTTCACGGTCGGCACGCGCGTCCTGTTCGGGTGGTAGCCCGTCGGAGACGGTGGCCAACGCCGATGTGCTCGGCAATGGCCCGGGGCACTCGTTTCTCTCGGGTGGCAGCCTGATCTTCTTGACGCCCTTCCGAAGCCGCCGCTATCCTCGGCGCGTGCCCGTGGTCCGGATCGAGAACACCCGCCTCGCCGGCCGCCGCCCCAGCGTCAGCTGCTGGATCGGCGGTGTCCCCGTCGGCGCGGCGCATCCGGTTGTGGTGCAGTCCATGACCAACAGCGACACCGCCGATGCCGCCGCCACCGCGCGCCAGGCGGCTGAGCTGGCCGGGGCCGGCTCCGAGATCGTGCGGATCACGGTGAACACCCGCGCCGCCGCCGCTGCCGTGCCCGGGATCCGCGAGCGGCTCGCCGACCTAGGCGTCGCGGCCCCGCTGGTGGGCGACTTCCACTACAACGGACACAAGCTGCTGAGCGAGTTCCCCGCCTGCGCCGCCGCACTCGACAAGTACCGCATCAACCCCGGCAACGTCGGCTACGGCGAGTTCCACGACGACAACTTCCGGCGCATGGTCGAGGTGGCGGTCGCGCACGGCAAGCCGGTGCGGATCGGCGTCAACTGGGGCTCGCTCGACCGGGAGCTGCTCACCCGCCTGATGGACGAGAACGCGCGCCGCCCCCAGCCGCTGGAGGACCACGCGGTGGTGCTCGAGGCCATGCGCGAGAGCGCGCTGCGCTCGGCCGAGCTGGCGGAGCGCTGCGGCCAGCCGCACGAGAAGATCGTGCTCTCGGCCAAGGTGAGCGAGGTGCGCGACCTGGTCGCGATCTACCGCGCGCTCGCCGCGGCCTGCGACTACCCGCTCCACCTCGGGCTCACCGAGGCCGGCCTCGGCGCCAAGGGCATCGTCGCTTCGACCGCGGCGCTCTCGATCCTGCTCGCCGAGGGGATCGGCGACACCATCCGCGCGAGCCTCACCCCCACGCCGGGCGGAGACCGGGCCGAGGAGGTGCGGATCTGCCAGCAGGTACTCCAGTCGCTGGGGATCCGCCACTTCGCGCCGCAGGTCACCGCGTGCCCGGGCTGCGGGCGCACCACCAGCACGACCTTCCAGGAGCTGGCGGCCGACGTGACCGCGCACATCCAGCAGCGCCTCGCCCACTGGCGCGCGCACCACCCCGGCGTCGAGGACCTGCGCGTCGCGGTGATGGGCTGCGTGGTGAACGGACCCGGCGAGAGCAAGCACGCGGACATCGGCATCTCGCTCCCCGGCACCGGCGAGGAGCCGCGCGCGCCGGTCTACGTGGACGGCAAGCTCGCGGTGACGCTCCGGGGCGAGGCGATCGCCGCGGAGTTCGCGAAACTGCTCGACGCCTACGTCGAGCGACGTTTCGGCGCTGCGGCCGGCGAGTAGCTGCTACTTCCGCGCGAACTTCAGCACCTGCTCGCCCCCGCCGAGCGGCGTCTTCACGTGGCGCAGGATGGTCATGCCGCGGCCGCCGGGAGCGAGCACCCAGCGCTCCTTCACGATCAGCTCGAGCAGCAGCACCTTCGCGCGCGTGTCCAGCCGCAGCGTGTCCCCGGCCCACGCGGCCGTGGCCGCCACGTCCTGCCCCCCCACCCGGACCGTCCGCTGCTTCCCGTCGATCACGTAGGTGACCGGGAGGGTCATCGTCCCGGATGCCTTCTCGATCGTGGTGGTGACGCCCAGGCTCTCCCCCTGCTGCCGCACCACGTCGGTGCGCGCGCGCGGCGGGGTGCTGCCCGCCACGCGGCCGAAGTCGGAGCGCGCGACGTCGAGCGCCCAGGTGCCGCTGAAGTCGGGGCGCGCTGCGGCCGGCGAGACGGCCGCGGACAGCGCCGGCGCGGTCGCCCGTGCCGCCGCCGCAGCCGGTGGCGCCACCGCAGCCAGCACCGCCACGGCAGCCAGTGCCATCAGCGTCACGGGTGCCGCCGGCGCCGCCGGCGGGAGTCGGCACCGCGCGCTCAGCGGGCCTCCGGCGCGCGCGCAGGCTCGAGCGCGGCGAGGATGTCGCGCGCCAGGCCGGTGAGCGAGGGGTCGCGCGCGCCCATCACCAGCACCAGGTCGCCGGCGCACGCCTCGGCCGCGATGCGCTCGACCAGCCACGCGCGCGACGGCGCGAACTCGGCGCGGGCGCCGCGCGCGGCGATCTCGGCGACGATGTCGGCGGCGGAGAAGTCGCGCAGCGCGCTGCCGCCGGCGTAGAACACCTCGAGCATCCACAGCCGGTCCTCGGGCCCCAGCGCGGCGGCGAAGGTCTCGACCAGGTCGCGGCGCAGGAAGCGCGTCGGGCCATAGCCGTGCGGCTGGTAGACCGCGAGCACGCGGCCCGGCCGCACCCCGGCGGGCGGCGCGGCGTCTGGACCCGGCGGCCCGGGGGCGCTGGCCGCCACGCCCGCGGCGACACGCGCCTGCGCGGTGGCGATGGCGGCAGCGAGCTTGGCCGGGTTGTGCGCGAAGTCGTCCACGACCTCGACGCCGCGCACCCCGCCCAGCGGCTGGAAGCGCCGGCCCACGCCCTGGAAGCGCGCGAGCGGCTCGACCATGCCGGCCAGCGGCACGCCCAGCGCCCGGCAGGCGGCGATGGCGGCGAGCGCGTTCTCGATGTTGTGCCGCCCCGGCGCCGGGAGCATGAAACGCACGCCGTCCACCTCGAAGGCGCTGCCCGCGGCCGCGAGCGCCACCTCCTCGCCGCGCACCGCGGCGAGCGGCCCGAAGCCGAACACCAGCGCGTCCCGGGCGAGCGCGGCGAGGTTCCCGCCCTCGCCCAGCACCGCCGTCTCGCGGGTGCGCGCGCGGAACGCAGCGAACATCGCGGCCACCTCGTCCATCTCCCGGTGGTCGCGCTGGAGGTTCAGGATCACGCCGACGGCGGGCGCGTAGCGCACCACCGAACCGTCGCTCTCGTCGGCCTCGACCACCAGCAGGTCGGAGCCGCCGGCCCAGGCGTTCCCCCAGAGCCCCTCGCGCTGCAGCACCACCAGGTCGCCGCCGGTGACGACCGAGGGATCGCGGCCGGCACCGCGCAGGATCTCGAAGATCATCGCCACCACCGTGGACTTGCCGCTGGTGCCGGTGACGGCGACGGTGCGGTGGCTCGCCACGAGATCGGCGAGCACCTCGGAGCGGTGCGCGACCGGCACGCCGCGCGCGCGCGCGGCGGCCACGTCGGGCACCTGGTCTTCGACCGCACTGGAGACCACCAGCGTCGCGCAGCTGCCCGCGACGCCGCTGCCGTCCTGGGGCGTGATGCCGATGCAGAGTCGCTCGAGCTGCGCGCGCGCCCCGGCACGCTCACCGCGGTCGAAGGCGCGGTCGCTGCCGCTCGCGCGGCCGCCGCGCATCACCTGGAACTGGGCGAGCGCGCTCATCCCGCTGCCGCCGATGCCCGCGTAGTGGAAGCGGCCCGCGAGCAGGGGGATGAGCGGGACCTGGTCGAGCACCACCAGCGGGTCGCCCTCGCGCACCCGGTCGGACAGCTCGATGACGTCGGCGTTCGAGAGCCGCACGCAGCCGTGCGAGGCGGCGCGGCCCAGCGCGTCCTCGTGGTTGGTGCCGTGGAGGTAGATGAAGCGCTCCAGTGAATCGCGCCCCGGCCCGCGGTTCACACCGTCCTCGAGCCCCTCGAGCGTCAGGATGCGCGAGAGGATCAGGTCCTCCGCGCGCGGCTCGCCGTCCCACACCTCGCCGGTCGGCGCGCGGCTCACGAAGCGGGCGCCGCTCGGCGCGCCGGCCCCGATCCGGGCGTGGATGCGGTGCCAGCCCGGCGGAGTCTGGAGCGAGCCCTCCGCCCCACCGATCCCCGCCGCCGCGGTCGAGACCGGGTACTCGGCGAGGCCGCGCCCGGCGTCGTCGCACAGCACCAGGCGCTGGCGCGGGACGTCCACCACGAGCAGCCGCTCCCATTCGTCCGGCGCGGCCGGGCGCGCGCGCGCCGCGACCAGCAGGGCCTGGACGCGCAGCGGGTCGGGCACGCTTGGCATGGCAGCACTCTGCCACATCCACGTGCGCGAAACGAACCGGCCCTCTCGTCCCGGGCCCGTCGCGGTCGCCGCACTTCTCCTCATCCACACGCACGAGACGAACGGGGCCGGTCGTGGGACCGGCCCCGCTCGCGCTTCGGATGAGGATCGCGACTACCGCACCAGGATGACGCTGCGGCTCGCCTGCGTGGCGCCGACCTTCAGCACCGCGAAGTACATCCCCGCCGGGAGGTCGCCGGCCTCGAACAGCACCGTGCGCTCACCCGCTGCCTGCTCTCCGTCCACCAGATTGCGCACCAGCTGGCCGGTGATGCTGTAGACCCTGAGCGACACGCTCGCCGCGCGCGGCAGCGCGAAGCGCAGCACGGTCTGACCGGAGAACGGGTTGGGGAACGCGCCGCGGAACGCCACGCCACCCTTCAGCGACGGCACGCCCGCCGGGTCGGCGTCGGGGCCGGAGATCTGCTGCGCCACCGCCGCGTTCAGCAGGCTCGGCCGATACGTCGGCACCATCTGGTCCATGCGCGCGTCCTGGCCGGCTGTGAACTGCGTGTAGCAGACGTCGTCCGAGTAGTCCATGTAGTTGTGGACCGGATCGGCCCCCGCCGCCGGGCAGGTGTCCTTGTTGGTCGGGCAGCCCGCGGTCGAGGTGCCCTCCTGCGGCGTGTCGGACACGTAGTCGTTGGGATCGGTGCAGCCGCCCTGGAACGTGTGATAGAGGCCGAGGTAGTGGCCGACCTCGTGGTCCGCGGTGCCGCCCAGGTTGTAGGGCGACAGGTAGCCGCCCGGCACCGAGCCGTAGTGGAATACGACGCCGTGCATCTTGTTGCTCTCGGCGTACGACCAGGGGAAGTAGGCCCAGCCGAGCAGGTTCTGCCCCGGCTTGCAGGTGTAGAGGTTGAGCCGGTGCGCGGGATCGATGGCCAGCGCGTTCTTGGCGTTCTTCTCGGCGCCGCTGCCCGGCGTCATCTTGAACCACGAGCTGCTGTTCTTGCGGTCCACGCTCGCGAGCACGAACGTGTAGCCGGTGTTGACGCCGCCGTAGTAGCCCGCGTAGGCCTTGTTGAGCTCGGCGATCTGGGCGTCGATCTGGGACTGCGGGATGTTGCCGGTGGTGCCCGAGTAGATCACGTGGAAGGCGACCTTGATCTGCCCCCCGACCGCCTGCACCCCGAGCTCGTCCACGTAGCGCTTGAGCGCGGCCTGCACGCGGTTCATCTCGGCGACGGTGGGCTCGGGCGTGGCGCAGCGCGACAGCTCGACGTCCCCGAACGGGCCGCCGGGGCCTTCGGGGTAGTCGATTGGAGGCCTGGCCGCGAATGCGGCGGCACAGGCCAGCAGCATGGCGACGGTGAGCGCTGCGGGAAGCAGAAGCCGACTCTTCATGAGAGTCCTCCAGGGGTGAGAACCGTCCCACGCGACCGCGGCGCCGGCGGAGAATGCCCCGCCGCTCCCGGCCCGGTCACGAGGTCACGATTCTGTCAAAACTCGCAAGGGACTTGCCAGTGAAAAAGCGTGCAGCAGGGGTGGAAAGGGGGTTTCGAGTCCGCATGGAATCCCTCTCAGGACCCCGGCGCGGCGCGGCGTGACCCGGCGCGACCCTGTCCGGCCGCGCGGGCGAACCCCTGCGCCGGCGACGCCGCGCGGGCATCGCCCCGCGGGATGCCGCGGAGCGGACCGGTCGCGTTCAGCCCCGGGCAGCCGCTCGCCGGGCCGGCTTCCCCCGGTGGAGCGGCGCGTCGAGCAGCTCGCGGACCTTGCGGAGCAGGGCGTCCGGCGTGAAGGGCTTCTGCAGGAAGGCCGAGCCGGGCTCGAGCACCCCCTGCTGCTCCACCAGGTCGCCGGTGTAGCCGGAGAGGTAGAGCACGCGCAACCCGGGCCGCGAGCCGGCGAGCTGCTTCGCCAGGTCCAGGCCACTGATCCCCGGCATCACCACGTCGGTCACCAGGATGTGGATCGGCTCCCGGTGGCCCGCGGACCGCCCGATCGCCTCGTCGCCGTTGGGGACCTCGAGCACCCGGTAGCCGTTCTTGCGCAGGACGTCGTGGACGTAGCTGCGCACCAGCGGCTCGTCCTCCACCAGCAGCACGGTCTCGGTCCCGCGCGTGCCGCCGCGCGGCGGCGGCGGGCCCTCGCGGGCCGCGGCGGGCTCGTCCACCCGCGGGAGGTAGATCTTGAAGCTGCTCCCCTTCCCCGGCTCGCTGTAGACGAAGATGTTGCCGCCGCACTGGCGCACGATCCCATAGACCGTCGAGAGCCCGAGGCCGGTGCCCTTGCCCGGCTCCTTGGTGGTGAAGAACGGCTCGAACAGCCGCGCCTGGGTGGCCTCGTCCATGCCGATGCCGGTGTCCGTGACGGCCAGCATCACGTAGCGGCCCGGCGTCACCGCGCGGCGGCGCGCGTAGGAGTTGTCGAGCTCGACGTTCGAGGTCTCGACCAGCAGGTGCCCGCCGTCGGGCATGGCGTCGCTCGCGTTGACCGCCAGATTCATCACCACCTGCTCGATCTGCCCGGGGTCCACCTTGACGCGGCCGAGCGCGTGGTCGAGCCGCATCTCGAGCCGGACGTTCTCGCCGACCAGGCGCTTGAGCATGAGGTTCATGCCGTCCACAACCGCGTTCAGATCGAGCACGCGCAGCGAGAGCACCTGCTTGCGGCTGAACGCCAGCAGTTGCTGCGTGAGCGTGGCGGCGCGCGTCGCGGCCCGCTTGATCTCCTCCACTTCCTCGGACAGCAGCGGGTTCTCCGTGAGCTGGTCCAGCAGCAGGTTGCCGTAGCCCAGGATCACCGTCAGCAGGTTGTTGAAGTCGTGCGCCACGCCGCCCGCCAGGCGGCCGACCGCCTCCATCTTCTGCGACTGGTTGAGCTGCAGCTCGAGCTGGACGCGCTCGGTGATGTCGCGCGCGGTCGCGATGAGGAAGGGCCGGCCCTCGCGGTCCACGAGGCGTGAACCGCTGCCCTCGATGGTGCGCCAGGAGCCGTCCCGGTGGCGCACGCGCAGCCCGGTGAGCGAGCTGGGGGTGCCGCCCAGCACCTCCGCCATCGCCGCCCGAACGCGCTCCGCGTCCTCGGGGTGGATCAGGTCCAGCGCGTCCGTCCCGATCAGCGCCTCGGGCTCGTATCCGAGCATGCGCCGGATCGAGGGGCTGGCGAACACGTAGCGGCCCTCGCCGTCCAGCACGGTGATGAGGTCGGCGGCGTTCTCGACCAGCAGCCGGTACCGCTCCTCGCTGGAACGCAGCGCCTCCTCGGCGGCGCGCCGCTGGCGCCGCTGCTCGGCATCGCGCAGCTCGCGCGCGATCGCCGGCACCAGGCGCGCGAGGTGGCCCTTGCCGATGTAGTCGTGCGCGCCCGCCTTCATGCAGGCCACCGCCAGCTCCTCGCCGATGTGGCCCGAGACCACGATGAACGGCAGGTCGCTGCCGTTCGCCTTGAGAAGCTCCAGCGCGGCCGGGGCGTCGAAGCGCGGCATCGAGTGGTCGGCGATGACGATGTCCCAGGCGCGGGCGGCGAGCGCCGCGCGCAACGCCGGCGCGGTGTCCACCACGCCGTGGTCCACGGCGAAGCCGCCGCGCTCGAGCTCGTGGAGCACCAGCTCCACGTCCTCGCGCGAGTCCTCGACGAACAGGACGCGGATCGGCGTGCTCACCGCCGGGCCCTCCCGCGCGGCGGCGCCGGGGCCCTGGTGACGCATGGCTCGAAGACGGTGCGGGACATCCGAGGGGGCTTCCGAGGGTCGAGGGGCCGGCCCGCCGGGCCCGACGGGCACCCAGAGACCGGAACGTGCCGCCGGACCGCGCGGGAGCGGCCTCCGCGGGGGACGGCGGCTTCACTGGCCGCCATCAGTGTGCACCGGACGGGGCGTGCCGCCAAGCTGGTTCTGGACGCTAGGTGCCCGTTCGGGCCGGCGCCGCGGCCGGGCCTTCGCCGTCCCGCGCCGGGCGCTCTTCCCCCGAGCGGGCGCCAGCGTGACGGCGTCCGCCACGCGAGCTCAGGCCGCCCTCCCTGCCGATGCGGGACATGTGCTCGCGGTCGCGGCTCACGGCGACGCCGCCCCTGCGGCCGGCCTCGCGGGCCTCGTCGGGCGTGAACTCGTGGGCCGTCCCCTTATCGTGTGCGGCACGTCCGCCCTTGCTGGCGATCTCGCGCTGCCTCTCGCGGTCCAGCGCGGCGAACCCGCGTCTCCCGGTGCTCGTCATGGTCACCGACCTCCTTCCACCCCGAACGCGGCCCCGCCGCAGGTCGCGGCACCCCTGTGGATGACACCGGCTCTCCGGACGATTCCACAGGTCTCCTGCAAGTCGGGGCGTCGCCCGGAGGCGCCCGGCGCGGCACGGCGCCCGCAGGCTATAATCCCGGGCTCCCGGCCCGCGGGCGGGCGGCGCCGGCCCCCGTCACGACCGACCCCGAGACGCCGCCGCACCGGCGGCGGACCGACCACCTTGCCCGCACCCGCTTCGCATCCCCGACCCCATGCCCGATCCGCCTGACGCCTGCCCCCCGGTCCGAACCGCCGCGCCGGTCGTCCGCGCACGCGGCCCGCGCCGCGTGCGGCGCAGGCTCCTCGCCGCCCTCGGCGTGCTGCTGCTCGCCACGCTGGCCGGCTTCGTGCGACTGGCGCTCGAGGTGCGCGCTCTGCGCGCGCGCCACGCCGCGGGGCCCTCGTGGAACTTCCCGTCTCGGGTCTACGCGGACGGCCTGGTCCTCTCGCCGGGGCGCCCGCTCCCGCCCGGATACCTGCGCGCCCACCTGGAGGCCCGCGGCTACCGCGAGGTCGCGGGGCCCCCGCGCGAGCCCGGCACCTGGGCGGGGCTCCCGCGCGGCGCCGAGATCGTGCTGCGCGGCTTCGCCGAGGCGCCGGATCCGGACGGCGCCGGCGGGCCGGAGCGCGTGCGCGTCGAGCTCGCGGGCGGCCGGCTCGCCGCGGTGCGGCGGCTGGGCGGCGTCCCGGGGGCCGCGCCGCCCGACCTCGCCCACCCGCCGCGGCTCGAGCCCGCGCTGATCGCGGTGCTCGCCGACTCGCAGCGCGTGCTGCGCACCTGGACGCCGCTCGCGCGCGTCCCGCGCGCGGTGCGCGACGCGGTGGTGGCCGCGGAGGACCGGCGCTTCCGCAGCCACCTCGGGCTCGACCTCAGGGGCAACGTCCGCGCGCTCGCCGCGAACGTGCAGGCGCGACGCGTGCGCCAGGGCGCGAGCACCATCACGCAGCAACTCGCGCGCGGGCTGTTCCTCGGCCGTCAGCGGACCTTCGGTCGCAAGCTGTCCGAGGCGGCGCTCGCGGTCGGGCTCGAGCTGCTGCTCTCGAAGGACGAGATCCTCGAGATGTACCTGAACTCCGTCTACTGGGGGCAGAGCGATGCGGGCGGCGTCGCGGGCATCGGCGAGGCGTCGCGCTGGTACTTCGACGCGCCGCCCGAGTCGCTGGGCCTGGCCGAGGCCGCGCTGCTGGCCGGCATCATCCCCGCGCCGAACGCCTGGTCGCCCTTCCGCAACCCGCGCGCGGCGCGGGTGCGGCGCGACGCGGTGCTGGCCGACATGATCGCGACCGGCGCGCTCGACACCGCTACCGCGGCGCGGGTGCGCACGGAGCCGCTGCGCGCGCGGCGCGGACCACCCCCGCCCGCGCGCTTCCCGGGCTTCACCGGCACCGTGCGCGACTGGCTCGGGGCGCGACTGCCGCGCCGCGCGGCCGAGCGCTGGGGGCTCGCGATCTTCACCACCATGGACCTGGCGTGGCAGCCCGCGGCCGAGGCCGGGCTCGCGGACGGGGTGGGGCAGCTCGAGCGGTGGAGCGGGCGCCGGGGCCAGCCGCTCCAGGGCGCGTTCGTGGCGCTCGAGCCCGCGACCGGCGCGGTGCGCGCGATCGTCGGCGGGCGCGCGCTCCAGGCCGGCGACTTCAACCGCGCCACGCAGGCCAAGCGCCAGACCGGCTCAGCCATCAAGCCCATCGTCTACGCCGCGGCGCTCGATCCCGAGCGCGGCGCGCCGCGCTTCACCCCGGCCTCGACGGTGCCCGACCTGCGCCGCGCGTTCGCCGCCGGCGACACCGTGTGGAAGCCGCGCAACGACGAGGGCGACTACCACCCGCAGGTGACGCTCGCCAAGGCGCTGGCCCGGTCGCTCAACGTCGCCACCGCGAACCTGGTCGAGGCGATCGGCGCCGGCGTGGTGGCGCGCTACGCCGCGCGCTTCGGGCTGGGGAAGCTCAAGCCGGTGCCGAGCATCGGGCTCGGCACCAACGAGGTGTCGCTGCTGGCGCTCACCGGCGCCTACGCGGTGTTCCCCGGCCGCGGCCAGCACCGCGAGCCCACCCCGGTGCGCGCGGTGGTGGACGGCGCGGGAAGAAGCCTGCTCGACGCGCCGGCGCGGCCGGTGCGCGCGCTGCCCGGGGAGACCGCCGACCTCATGACGGGCCTGCTCGAGGACGTGGTGATCTACGGCGTGGCCTACCCGCTGCGCGCGCGATACGGGTTCACCTTCCCGGTAGGCGGCAAGACCGGCACCACGAACGACTACGACGACGCGTGGTTCGTCGGCTTCACCCCTGACGTCGCGGCGGGCGTGTGGGTGGGCTACGACACGCCGGCGAGCCTGTACCGCCCGGCCGCGCAGACCGCGCTGCCGGTGTGGGCCGGGATCATGGGCCGCCTGCTCGCGGGCTTTCCGCCCACGCCCTTCGCGGGTGACGCGGGGCTCGAGCTGGCGTGGATCGACCCGTGGAGCGGCGGCGTCGCGCGGCCGGACTGCCCTGTGATGCGCGTGCCGTTCCTGCCCGGCACCGCGCCGCGCGCGGCGTGCACGCTGCACCACGAGCCGGCCGACAGCCTCGCCGCGCGCGACAGCAGCGCGGTCGCGGCGCCCGACTCGCTGCCGGCCGCGGCGGTGCTCGACTCGGCGCGGTAGCGGTGCGCCGCGGCATCCGCCGTTCCGGTGTTTGACTTCCCCCGATGGGGGTCTAGCCTTGCAGTGCGTTCCGCCGGGACTGACACGCAGGGAGGTGGCCGTGGGCGCGGTCCGTCGAGGGGACTTGCGCAGGGGCGTGACGGCGCGCGCGGCGGTCGAGTCGCTGCTGGTCGAAGTCGGGACCGGGCCGCGGGGCGGCGATGACGCCCGGGGCGCCGCACCGGTGGGCGCCGGGCGGGAGTGAGGGAGGGGAGGAGACGTGCACGAGTTGAGCATCGCCACCGAGGTCTACGAGACCTGCCGGGTCCGGCTCCGCGCGCACGAGCCCGGGCGGCTCGACACCGTGCGGCTCGCGGTCGGCGAGCGGTCGGCCGTCGAGCCGGACCTGCTGCGCTACGCCTGGCAGGCGGTGACATCGGGCGGGCCGGACGACGGCTCGCAGCTCGAGATCGAGTGGCGCCCCGCGCACCAGGTGTGCGCCGGCTGCGGCGAGATCCCCGAGCGCGCGACCGGGACGTGGCTCAGGCTCTGCCCGCGTTGCGGTCACGCGCTCCACATCGAAGGCGGCGACGAGCTCGACATCCTGCACTTCACCTTCACCCCGCTGGCCGGGCGCGAGACCTCCCTTCCATGACCCGCGTGGACGTCCGGGAGAAGGTGCTGGCCGCGAACGCCGCGGCCGCCGCGGAGCTGCGCCGCCGCTTCGCCGCGCAGGGCACGCTGGTCGTCAACCTCATCTCCTCGCCGGGCTCGGGCAAGACCACGCTGCTCGAGGCCACCGTGCGCGGACTCGCCCCCCGCCTGCGCCTGGGCGCCATCGAGGGCGACATCGCCACCGAGCGCGACGCCGAGCGGCTGCGCCGGCTCGGCATCCCCGCGCACCAGATCCTCACCGGCGGCGCCTGCCACCTCGACGCGCGGCAGGTGCGCGATGCGCTCGCCGCGCGTGACTTCGGGGCCCTCGACATCCTGTTCATCGAGAACGTCGGCAACCTGATCTGCCCGACCTCCTACGACCTGGGCGAGGACTTCAAGGCGGTGCTGCTGTCGGTCACCGAGGGCGAGGACAAGCCCTTCAAGTACCCTGCGATCTTCTCGCGCGCTGCGGCCACCGTGATCACGAAGGCCGACCTCCTTCCCCACGTCGCGTTTCGCCTCGACGAGGCGAGGGAGCAGGTCGCCGCGCTGAACCCGGAGTGCCGGCTCCTCGTCCTCTCGGCGACCACCGGCCAGGGGATGGCGGAGTGGGAGCAGTTGCTCATGGAGTCGCTCGACCGCAAGAGGAGCGCCGCTGCCCGATGACCGTGGACCGTTTCTCCGCCGACCTGCTGCTCGCCGCCGCGGGCCTCGCCCTCACCCACACCCTGCTCGGTCCCGACCACTACCTGCCGTTCATCATGCTGGCGCGCGCGCGCCGCTGGGGCCGCGCGAGGACGCTGATCGTCACCGCGGCGTGCGGCGTGGGCCACGTCGGCTCGTCCATCCTGCTCGGCATGCTCGGGCTCATGCTCGGCGCCACGGTCGGCTGGATCCAGCGCCTCGAGGGCGCGCGCGGAGACTGGGCGGCGTGGGGGCTGGTGTGGTTCGGCCTCGCCTATATGCTGTGGGGCGTGCGCGCTGCGCTGCGCCGCCGCCGCGGGATCGAGCCGCACGCGCACGGCGCCCACGTGCACATGCACCCGGGCGGGCGGCATCACCACCACCACGTCCACCTCGAGGACTCGCCGCAGGCCGGCTCGACGTTCTGGGCGCTGTTCATCGTGTTCGTGCTCGGGCCCTGCGAGCCCCTGATCCCGCTGTTCGTGCTCCCGGCGAGCCGCGGCCGCTGGGACCTGGCGATCACGACCGGCGCGGTGTTCGGCGCCTTCACGATCGCGGCGATGATCGCGATCGTCGCGCTCGGCCACGCCGGCATCGAGCGCCTGCCGCTCGGCCGGCTCGAGCGCTGGACCCACGCCCTGGCCGGCGCGGTCATCGCGGCCTCGGGGCTGGCGGTGGTGCTGCTGGGGCTGTAGCGGGGTGCTCGCTGCAATCGGCGTTGTCACCGCGTGGCCGGTCTGGTCACGACCCCGCACGCACGCGCCGCCTGCAGGCCGCTCGCCGCCTGCCCGCCCCCGGCCCGGCTCTTGCGTCTCCCTCGTCCCCGGCGGATCCGGTGAGCGGCCCGGGGTCCTCCCCCGAACCCGATCGAAGCGCCCCCGCACTCCGCGTATGCCTGGCAGAAACCGCCGGGAATGCGCTTGACGGTGTTCGCAATATCGCGAACACTGCGTGGACTGTGGGATGCCGCAGGTGGTGTTCTTCCGGGAGAATGACGGCAGCGTTCCGATGCTCGAGTGGATCGTCTTGCTCCCGGAAGGAGCGCGAGACAGGTGCAAGGCTCGAATCGAGCGCCTGCGCACATTCGGTCACTTGCTTCGCCGGCCCAAGGCCGACTTCCTGCGGGACGGGATCCATGAACTGCGCGTGAAGCACGAGGGCGTCAACTACCGCCTCTTGTACTTCTTCTTCGGACGCGATGCCGTGGTCCTCACGCAGGGCTTCGTGAAACGGCAGGCCCGCGTCCCGGCGAGCGAGCTCGAACGCGCCTTGAGGCGAAGGGTGGTGTTTACGTCGGATCCGGAGCGACACATGCACGCGGAGGCTTGAACATGGTACCGAAGCGGGAGCCCACCACCGATGCGCTGGAGATCCTCCACCGCCGGTTCTATGAAGGCCGGCCGCAGCGGCTCGCCGCTCTTGAGCGTGCCCGCCTCAGCCTGGAGATCGGAGCGCAGATCTACGAGCTCCGCATGCGCGCGAAGCTCAGCCAGCGACAGCTCGCGAAACTGGTGGGGACGACGGCGTCCGTGATCTGCCGGCTCGAGGATGCGGACTACTCGGGGCACTCGCTCTCGATGCTGCACCGGATCGCGAGCGCGCTCGCCAGCCGCATCGAACTGCGCTTCGTCCCGGTCCGGAAAGCGAAGGCGCGGAAACCGAGGGGAAACAAAGCGGTCGCGTGAGGCGACTCGCTTCCCGGTGTATCCGCGGGAACCGCTCGCCGCTCAGCAGATCCGCGGGAGCTGCTCGCCGCTCAGCATGTCCACGACGCGCGTGCCGCCGATGCGGCTCCGCAGGTGGACCCGGCCGGGATGCCCGGCCACCACCTCGCCGACCGCGACGGCCTCGCGGCCGAGCGGGTGGGCGCGCAGCGCGGCGAGCGCGGCGCCGGCCGCGGCGGGCTCGACGATCGCCAGGCACTTGCCCTCGTTCGCGACGTAGAGCGGATCCAGCCCCAGCAGCTCGCAGGCGCCGCGCACCTCCTCGGCCACCGGGATGGCGGCCTCGTCCAGCACGATCCCGGCGCGTGCGCTCCCCGCGATCTCGTTGAGCGCGCTCGCCACCCCGCCGCGCGTGGGGTCGCGCAGCACGTGGACGGCGCCCCCGACGGCGTCGAGCAGCCCGGCCACCAGGCCGTGGAGGGCGGCAGAGTCGCTGGTGATCGTGGTCTCGAAGCCGAGTCCCTCGCGCACGGACATCACGGCCACGCCGTGCTCGGCGATGCGGCCGCTCAGCAGCACGACGTCGCCCGGGCAGGCGCGCCGCGGCGACACGTCCACCCCGTCGGGCACGGTGCCGAGGCCGGTGGTGTTGATGAACGCTCCGTCGCCCTTGCCGCGGTCCACCACCTTGGTGTCGCCGGTGACGATGGCCACTCCGGCCTCCTCCGCGGCGCGCGCCATGGAGCGCACGATCCGCCACAGCTCGTCCATCGGCAGCCCTTCCTCGAGCACGAAGCCGGCGGTCAGCGCGAAGGGCCGCGCGCCGCACATGGCCAGGTCGTTGACCGTGCCGTGCACGGCGAGCGAGCCGATGTCGCCGCCCGGGAAGAAACGCGGGCTCACCACGAACGAGTCGGTGGTGACGGCGATGCGCCCCTTCCCCACCTCGAGCACCGCCCCGTCGTGGAGCGTCTCGAGCGCGGGGTTGCGGAACGCGGCCAGGAACATGCGCTCGATCAGGGTATGCGTGAGCCGCCCGCCCCCGCCGTGCGCGAGCGTCACCTGCGGATAGTCGCCGAGCGGGATCGGGCACTGGAGCCCGGCGAAGTCCACGGCGGCGCCGCTCACGCGCTCCTCGCGTACTGGAAGTAGGCGGCGCACGCGCCCTCGGCCGACACCATCGGCGCCCCGAGCGGGTGCTCCGGCGTGCAGCGCGCGCCGAAGGCCGGGCACTCCTGCGGCTTCTTCAGCCCCTGGAGGATCTGACCCGCGATACAGAGCGGCGACTCGGTCGCGCGGATGTCGCCCACGTCGAAGCGGCGCTCGGCGTCGAAGCGGGCGTAGGCCGCGCGCAGGCGGAAGCCGCTCCGCGGGATGACGCCGATGCCGCGCCACGCGCGGTCGCAGGGCTCGAACACCCGGGCCATCAGCTCCTGCGCCGGCAGGTTACCGTCACGCGTGACGGCGCGGGCGTACTGGTTCTCGACGCCCACCCGGCCCGCTTCGAGCGCGCGCACCGTCATCCAGACGCCCTGCAGCAGGTCGAGCGGCTCGAAGCCCGTCACCACGATCGGCACGCGGTGGCGCTCGGCGAGCGGCTCGTACTCCCGGAATCCCATCACCGCGCAGACGTGGCCGGCGGCGAGGAAGCCCTGCACGCGGTTGTGCGGCGAGCCCAGGATCGCCTCCATGGCGGGCGGCACCAGCACGTGCGAGCACAGGATCGAGAAGTTCTCGAGGCCGAGCTTCTCCGCCTGCCACACCGCCATGGCGTTGGCCGGCGCGGTGGTCTCGAAGCCGACGGCGAAGAACACCACCTGGCGATCCGGGTGCTTCTGCGCGAGCTTCACCGCGTCGAGCGGCGAATAGACCATGCGCACGTCGCCGCCCCGCGCCTTGACGCCCAGCAGGTCGGCGGCGCTGCCGGGCACGCGCAGCATGTCGCCGAACGAGGTGAAGACGACCCCGGGCCTGCCGGCGATGGCGATGGCGCGGTCGATGAGCTCGAGCGGCGTGACGCACACCGGGCAGCCGGGCCCGTGCACCAGCGTGAGGCTCTCCGGGAGCATGCGGTCCACGCCCGAGCGGATGAAGGTGTGGGTCTGCCCGCCGCAGATCTCCATGAGGGTCCACGGGCGCGTCGCCAGCCGGTGGACGGCACGCACCAGCTTCTGCGCCTCGGCCGCGCCACGGTACTCGTCCACGAAGCGCACGGCTTCCTCCTCAGGACCCGGGCTGCGGGATGTCGAGCTCGCCGAGCTCGTTCATCCGCCGGAGCAGCTCGAACACCTCGGCCGCCTCCGCTTCGCCGATGCGGCTGATGGCGAAGCCGACGTGCACCACCACGTATTCGCCCGGCTTCACCCCGGGCAGGCAGGCGAGGCACACCTCCCGGGTGACGCCGCCGAAGCTCACCGTGCCCATGGTCATGCCGAGGGCGTTCTGCTCGACCGTGAGCACCTTGCCCGGCACGCCGAGACACATCGTCAGCTCTCCTCGTCCGCGGCGAGCCGCGCGGCCGCCACCATGACCTGTCCCAGGCTCACGCCGCCGTCGTTGGCCGGCACCTGCCGGTGCAGCAGCACCGTGTGTCCCCCCTGTTCGAGCGCCACCTTGAGCCGCCCGGTCAGCAGCCGGTTCTGGAAGCAGCCGCCGGAGAGCGCGACGTGCTCGATCCCGATGGTCCGCGCCAGGTGCGCCGCGACCGCGACCAGCCCGTTGTGGAAGCGCGCCGCGATGATCCCCGGCGCGACCCCCTTCTTCAGATCCCGCAGCACGTCCTCGACCAGCGGGCGCCAATCCATGAGGGTCGGGGCGGCCGGCTCCCCGCCCGCCGTCCCGGTGGACCCGGGCTCCGGCCCGGCGAAGGGGACAACATACACTCCCCGCTCGGCGCTGTCCGCCGCGAACTCGAGCGCCATCGCCGCCTCCCCCTCGAACGTGACCGGCCCGCGGAACCCGACCAGCGCCGCGATCCCGTCGAAGAGCCGCCCCATGCTGGTGGTGAGCGGGGAGTTCAATCCGCGCTCGAGCATCTGCCCGAGCACGCGTCGCTCGCTGCGGCCGAAGGCGCCCACCACGGGCAGGTCCTCGCGCTCCAGCGCAGCCGGGCCGAGGCACTCCCACAGCAGGGAGAGCGCGACGCGCCCCGGCTCGCGCACCGCGGCCTCGCCGCCCGGCAGGCGGAACGGCCTCAGGTGTGCGACGCGCGCGAAGCCGGCGGCATCGCCCAGCAGGAACTCGCCGCCCCATACCGTGCCGTCGGTGCCGTAGCCGGTGCCGTCCCAGGTCACGCCCAGCGCGCGCTCCGTGGCGCCGTTCTCGGCCAGGCACGCCGCCAGGTGCGCGTGGTGGTGCTGCACCGCGACCAGCCGCGGCGGCGCCGCGCCGCGCGTGCCGCGCGCGGCCGCGAGCGCCCAGCGGGTCGAGAGGTAGTCGGGGTGCAGGTCGTGGGCGATGGCGGCCGGGCGCGCCTGGTAGAGCCGCTGGAAGTCCGCGATCACGCGCTCGAAAGCGTCCATGGCTTCCGGGGTCTCGAGGTCGCCGATGTGCTGGCTCACGAACACCTGGCGGCCGACGCTCAGCGCCACGGTGTTCTTGAGGTGCGCACCCACCGCGAGGATCACCGGCAGCTCGCGCGGCGCCACGACCGGCAGCGGCGCGAAGCCGCGGGCGCGGCGCAGCAGGCGCATGCGGCCCTCCAGCATCCAGCCCACGCTGTCGTCCACGTGGCGCTCGATCGGTCGGTCGTGCACCAGGAACAGCTCGGCGATGCCGTCGAGGCGCCGCAGCGCCTCGCGCTCGTCCGTGCAGATCGGCTCGTCGCCGAGGTTCCCGCTGGTCGCGACCACGGGGAAGCCGCACGCGCGCAGCAGCAGGTGGTGGAGCGGCGTCGCCGGCAGCATCACGCCGAGGTTGGGGTTCCCCGGCGCCACGGCGGGCGCGACCGGCGCCCCGGGCCGCCGCGGCAGCAGCAGGATGGGCGCCTCCGGTCGTGCCAGCCACTCCGCCGCTCCGTCCGGCACTTCGCACAGCGCGCGCGCCTCTTCGAGGTCGCGCACCATCAGGGCGAACGGCTTCCCGCGGCGCAGCTTCTTCTCGCGCAGCCGCGCCACCGCCGCTCCGTCGCGCGCGTCGGTCATCAGGTGGAATCCACCCAGGCCCTTGACGGCCACGATGCGGCCCTCCGCGAGCGCGCGGGCCGCGGCTTCGAGCGCGCCGTCACCCTCGGCGAGCGTCTCCCCCGCCGGTCCCCACAGCGCGAGGCGCGGCCCGCACGCGGGGCAGGCGTTGGGCTGGGCGTGGAAGCGGCGGTCGCGCGGGTCGTCGTACTCCCTGCGGCAGGCGTCGCACAGCGCGAAGCCGCGCATCGTGGTGTGGGGCCGGTCGTAGGGCAGTTCGCGCAGGATGGTGAAGCGCGGGCCGCAGCCGGTGCAGTTGGTGAACGGGTAGCGGTGGCGGCGGTCGCGCGGGTCGAGCGTCTCGCGCAGGCAGTCCTCGCAGGTCGCGAGGTCGGGCAGCACCGCCGCGCGCCGGTCGCCCCGCGCGTCGCTCTCGCGGATCTCGAAGCCGCGGAAGCCCGCAGGCGGGAGCCACGCCGCCTCGATCCCCTGCACCACGGCGTGTGCCGGGCGCTCGGCTTCGAGCCGCGCGCGGAACCGCTCGAGCGCTTCGCGCGGGCCCTCGACCTCGACGAACACGCCGCGCGTGTCGTTCGAGACCCAGCCGGCGAGCGCGAGCTCCTCCGCCAGCCGGAACAAGAACGGGCGGAAGCCCACGCCCTGCACCGCGCCGCGGATCTCGAGCCGCAGCCGGGCCGTCGCCACCGCAGGGGGAACGGACATGGCGCCAGTGTAGTCGAAGGCCGCGTGTGCGTCGGGGCCGCGCACGCCGCGGCCCCGACGGTCCCGGGGCGCTCCCTGGTCCGAACAGACCATCGCCGCGCGCAGGGCTCGCGGGTGTCTCGCCCCGACATCCGGCAGCGGACGCCCTGCCGAGACGGTCGCCCGGATGCGTTCCGCCCGATATGATGGCGCGACAGCTCATCGGGCCGGCGCGGGGCCCGAGCGATTCGTCCGGCTTGCCGCTCCATTTCGCCAACGTCTCGCACTGGGGACCTCGACCTCATGCACCCTTCCAGGGATCGGGCGCGGACGGCGCTCCTCGTCGGACTCATCCTGTCGGTCGCCGCCGCGCTGCGCTGCTGGAATCTCGCCGCCCACGGCTTCGACAACCTCTATTACTCCCCGGCCGCACTCAGCATGGCCTCCGACTGGCACCACTTCTTCTTCGCGGCGTTCGACCGGGCGGGATTCCTGGCGATCGGCAAGCCGCCCGTCGCGTTCTGGATGCAGGCGCTCAGCGTCCGCCTGTGCGGGTTCAACGGCCTGGCGATCCATCTGCCGCAGGCCTTCGCGGGTGTGCTGTCGGTGCTGATCGTGTTCCGGCTGGCGCGGCGCGTCACGGGCGTGCCTGGCGCGGCGCTCGCCGCGTTGATCGCGGCCGTCACGCCGGCCAGCGTCGCCGCGGACCGGAGCAACCTGGCCGACAGCTGGCTCCTGCTCGTCCTCCTCGGGGCCGCGTCCCTGACCCTGTCCGCGAGCGACACCGGAAGCGCGAGGCGGCTGGCTCTGGGGTCCGCGCTCGTCGGTGTGGGATTCCTGACCAAGTTCATGGTGGCCTATCTCTCGATCCCGGCGCTCTTCCTCACCTACGGGCTCACGGCGCCGATCGCCCTTCGGCGGCGGCTGACGCATCTCGGTCTCGCGGCCGTCGTCGTCACCCTCACGTCGCTCGTCTGGCCCGTCGCCGTGGATCTCACGCCACGCGACCGACGTCCCTACATCGCCGAGACGAATGACGACTCCATGCTGAGTCTCGCATTCGGGTTCCAGGGCCTCGGCCGCGTGGTGAACCGCGCCGCGCCGGCGATGAGCAACGACGGACCAGCCTCGGGATCCCGGTCCGGGGGCCCGGCCCCCGGACCGGACGCGGCCGGATCGGGGCCCGCCTCCGGGCACGCGGGCTTCCCCGGCCGACCCGGCCCCGGTTCTCCGGGCGGCTCGGGCCCATCCCCCCGGGTCATCACCGGGCACGGCGGGGCCCCGGGCCCGTTCCGGCTGGCGAACCGGGACATGGCCGGCCACATCACCTGGTTCCTGCCCGTCGTCCTGGTCGGCATGATCGCGACGATCCGCCGGAAGCCTGTGGACCGGACGTGGCGACGATCGCATCGGGACGCGTTCTTCTGGATCGTCTGGTTCCTGACGTTCGCCGCCGTCTTCAGTCTGCCGCCGACTTTCATCCACCCCTACTACCTCACGCTGCTCGCGCCAGCGGTCGCCGTGCTCACGGTAGTCGCGGCGGGCGGTCTGTGGGCGTCACTCGAACACGGCGGACGCTCGGTGTTGCTCCCGGCCGCGGCCGTGGCGCTCACGCTCCTCTGGCACGCGGGCATCCTCGGCTTCCACCCCTCGTGGGCGCGCCCGCTCGTGCCCGTGCTGGGCGTGGCCGGCTTCGCGAGCGTGGCCGGCCTGCTGATCGCGAGGACGCCGCTCATCCGGAAGTCCGCGCTGTGCCTCGGAAGCGCGGCCACGTTCGTGTGTCCCCTGCTGTGGGCGGCCACGCCCGCCCTGGCTCCGGTGGGCCGCATGGTGCCGATTGCCGATCCGGCGCTGCTCGACTACCGGAAGACCGCGGCCGCCGCGGGCGCGCGGCCGACGCAGCTTCCGACCCTCGTCCGATTCCTGCAGGCGAATCGCCGCGGCGAGCGATTCATGCTCGCCGTGCGGGACATCCACCGGGCGGCACCCGTGATCCTCGAGGCCGGCGAGGCGGTCATGGCCTTCGGCGGCTACTACGGTCGCGAAGAGACCCTGGACGTCGGGGGATTCGCCCGCATGGTGTCCGCGGGAGCAGTCCGCTACGTGCTCCTTGCCGCGGCCGGGGACACGGGTCAGATGGCGGGACCTTCCCCGCGATCCCCATCGCGGAACGGGATCGAGGAGTGGGTGAGGAACCACGGGACGCTGGTGCCGGTCGAGGCGTGGCAGTCCCCCGACGTGGGGACAGCCGGGGCTTCGGCGCCCATGCCGATGTGGGGTCCCACGGACCAGATGGTCTCGATGATGTACGGTGACTCCGCGCTCGAGCTCTACGACTGTCGCACGGCTAGGGCGACTTCCCACCCGAACGGGAGCGCACTTCCATGAGGATCGGCATCTTCACCGGCGGCGGCGACGTCCCCGGACTCAACTCCTGCATCAAGGCCGCGGTCTGGCGCGCCACCGAGGAAGGGCACGAGATGCTCGGACTCAGGCGCGGCTGGGCCGGGCTGCTCCACCTCGACCCCGACGACCCGCAGGACCGCGACGCCCTGGTCGTGCCGCTCACGCGCGCGAACACCCGCATCATCGACCGCAGCGGCGGCACCTTCCTGCACACTTCGCGCACCAACCCGGGACGCGTGCGCCGCGAGGACCTCCCCGGCTTCCTGCGCGGAGTCGGCGCCGGGCTCGCACCGGGCGCGCACGCCGACTGCACGCCGCACGTGCTGCGCGTCATCGGGCACCTCGGGCTCGACGGGCTCATCGCCATCGGCGGCGACGACACGCTGAGCTACGCGGTGCGGCTGCACCGCGAGGGCGTGCCGGTGGTGTGCATCCCCAAGACCATGGACAACGACGTCCACGGCACCGACTACTGCATCGGCTTCTCGACCGCCGTGACCCGCAGCGTCGAGTTCATCCACGGGCTGCGAACCGTGATCGGCTCGGCCGAGCGCATCGGCGTGGTCGAGCTGTTCGGCCGCTACTCGGGCGAGACCTCGCTCATCACCGCCTACCTCGCGGGCGTGGATCGCGCGGTCATCTCGGAGGTGGATTTCGAGGTGGACCGGCTGGTGGACCGGCTGGTGGAAGACCGCCGCGGCAATCCCAGCTCCTACGCCATCATGACGATCTCGGAAGGGGCCAAGCCCGTGGGCGGCGCCATGGTGATGACCGGCGCGCCCGACGCCTACGGCCACAAGAAGCTCGGCGGCGTGGGGCTCCACGTGGCGCAGGAGATCGAGAAGCGCTCCGGCATCGCCACGCTCTACCAGCAGGTCGCCTACCTGATGCGCAGCGGGGAACCGGATGCGCTCGACCGCATGGTGGCGACCAGCTACGCCTGCCTGGCCACCGACCTGCTGCTCAGGCGGCAGAGCGGCCGGATGGTGGCGCTGCGCGACGGCAAGTACACGACGGTCCCGGCCGAGATCATCGCCGCGGGGCGCAAGCGCGTGGACGTGGAAGAGCTCTACGATGTCCGGGAGTACCGGCCGAAGGTCGCGCACCTGCTCGGCAAGCCGATGTTCCTGTACTGACGGCCTCGCGGGCCCTTCGCTACGCGGCGGCCCGGCGCTCGCCCCCGTCCAGGACCTCGCGCACCCGCGCGGCGAGTTCGCCGGGGGCGAACGGTTTCTGGATGAAGGCGATGCCCTCTTCGAGCACGCCCTCGTGCACGATCTCGGCGTCCGAGTAGCCCGACATGAACAGCACCTTCATGTCCGGGCGCAGCGCCGTCACCCGCTCGCACAGCTCCTTGCCGCTCATCCGCGGCATCACGACGTCGGTCAGCACGAGCCGGATGTCGCGGTGGCGCTGCGCGAAGACGCGGAAGGCCTCGGCGCCGTCCGGCGCCGCGAGCACCGTGTAGCCGCTGGCGAGCAGGGTCTGCTGCACGGCGCCGCGCACCTGGTCCTCGTCCTCGACCAGCAGGATGGTCTCGCTGCCGCGCGGCGCCGTCGGCCGGGCCTCGGGGCGCTCCTCGACCGCCGCGGCCTCGTCCAGCCGCGGCAGGTAGATGCGGAAGACCGTGCCCGCGCCGGGCTCGCTGTCCACGACGATATGGCCGCCACTCTGCGTCACGATGCCGAAGACGGTGGAGAGCCCGAGCCCGGTCCCCCTCCCCCGCGCCTTGGTGGTGAAGAAGGGCTCGAAGATGTGCGCTTTCACTTCCGGCGCCATGCCGTCCCCGGTGTCGCGGACCGAGAGCATCACGTAGCGGCCGGGCGGGGGGCTCGCGCCGTCCACCGGCGCACCGGGAGCCACGTCCACGTTGGCGGTCTCGATCGTCAACCGCCCGCCGGACGGCATGGCGTCGCGCGCGTTGACCGCCAGGTTCAGGATCACCTGCTCGAGCTGTCCCGGGTCCGCCTTCACGGTCCCCGGCGCGGTCCGGCCCCGCGTGACCAGCTCGATGTCCTCGCCGATGAGCCGGCGCAGCATCTTCTCCATGTTCGCCACCACCGCGTCGAGGTCGAGCACCTTGGGGACGAGCATCTGCTTCCGGCTGAAGGCCAGCAGCTGGCGCGTCAGATCGGCCGCGCGGTTGGCGGACCGCAGGATCTCCTCGGCGTTCGGGCGCAGCGGCGAGTCCTGGTCCATCTTCCGGAGCAGCAGGTCGCCGTAGCCCTTGATGGCCGTGAGCAGGTTGTTGAAGTCGTGGGCCACGCCGCCGGCGAGCTTCCCGATCGCCTCCATGCGTTGCGCCTGCACCAGCTGTTCCTCGCTGCGACGCAGCGCCTCCTCCGCCTGCTCGCGCTGGGCGATCTCGAGCTGGAGCTGGCGCACGCGCTCCTGCAGCTCCCGCTGGCTCTTCAGCAGCGCCTCGTCCCGCGCCTGGATCTGGGCCAGCATGTTGTTGAACGCGTCGGTGAGCACGCCCAGCTCGTCGTCGCCGAGCTTCTCCACCCGCACGGAGTAGTCCCGGCCCGCCGAGACCGCGGCGGCCGCTCCCGCCAGCCGCAGGATGGGTGTGGAGATGACGCGCTGCAGCCGCGCGGACACCAGCAGCGCCAGGACGAAAGTCACCAGCAGCACCAGCAGGGCCGTTCCCGTGGTCTTGGCGAGGCGTTCGCCCAGCTCGGTCGTCTCGGACACGACCTGCAGCGTCCCCACCGGCTCGCCCTCGAGCGTGATCCGGTGGGTGACGAGCAGGCGGCTGCCCAGGAACCGCCAGCCCTCGGGCCCCGCGGGCGGCGCCGGGACTTCGGCGGCGCCGCGGCGGACGTACCGGGCGAACACCGCACCGCCGCGCGCCGTGAGCACGGCCGTCTCCACCGACGGCTTGGCCGCGAGCGCGGCCAGCACGTCCCGCGCCGCGTCCGCGTCGTCGAACACCAGCGGCGCGGTGCAGTTCTTCCCGATCACGTCAGCCAGCGTGAGCAGGTCGCGGGTCGTCCGCTGGCGCAGCGCCAGCAGGTCGTGCGCGACGAACACGGCGCTCGCCAGCACCAGCGCCAGCGCGCTGGTGAGCGTGATCACGAAGGTCAGCTTGCGCCTCACCGGGATGTCGCGGAAGGGACGCATCAGTGACTCTCCGCGGGACGATCCGTCCGGACGGCGTCGGCCACCTGCAGGAGCTTCGAGCTGAGCCGGTCTCCCCGACCGTGAGGACGGGGAGCCCGCGCACCCGCCCCAGAATCTCCCCGAGACGCTGGTCCTCGGAGGCCGGGACGAAGAGCAGGTCGCACTCCCCGGCGCCCTCGAGGCCCTCGAGCCGCCTCACCAGCAGCCGCGCGCCGTGCACGGTCTTGCCGTCCATGCAGCGGTCGATCCTGCCGTCGAACGGGTCCTTCCCGACGATGCCGACGCGCAGCACCTGGTCGCGCAGGCTCCCTTCGGGCCATTCGGTGAACTTGGCGAAGTTGTAGATGAACGCCGCCTTGACGTCGTACTCGAGCGAGGCGTCGGCGGCGCCGGCCGGCACTCGGGGCATGAGCGCCGCAGCCGCCAGCGAGAGCCCCGCCACCATCCCCAGGAAGCGCCGGGATCCGGCGGCGGTGGCGCGAGGTCGAGGCGGCATCAAAGGTGTCGTCCGGACGGTCCGGCGGCGGGGCGCGGTCGTCAGATCCGCCAGCGCAGCCGCGCGCGCCAGCTCCGCCCGTCCTGCGGGATCAGGTCCTGCACGTGCTCTTCGCCACCGGGATCGGCATAGCGCGTGTCGAACACGTTGTAGACGCCGAGCGACGCCTCGAGCTGGTTCGCGCGGAGCGGGGCGAGGAGCGTGAGATTCCCGAGCACGAAGCCGCGGGCCCAGGCGCCCGCCAGCGTGCGGCGCCGCGAGGTGCACTGGAGCCCGCTGCCGAGGGAGAGCCTCCGGTCCAGCAGCGGCCAGGTCGCGCCCAGCCTGGCGAGGTGGTCCGGCGAGTTGAGCGTCGGGCCGTGATCCTGCCCGTTCTCGCTGTGCTGGTAGGTATAGCTCAGGTCGCCGGTCGCGCCGGCCTTCGAGCGGGCCTTGAGCTCCAGCTCGACCCCGCTCGCACGGGCCTGCTCGACGTTGCGGAAGACGAGCAGCCCATCGGCCGGATCCGTCTGCTGGCTGATCAGCTGCGCGATGTCGTAGTAGAAACCCGAGGCGGTGGCGCTCAGCCCGGCGGTCAGTTCGTGCTCGACCACCAGCTCGCAGGTCCGGGTGACTTCCGGCTTGAGGTCCAGAGCGGCCTTGAGGCCCAACCCGCTGAAGTACAGCTCGAACACGTTCGGCGCCCGGAAGGCCCGCCCGTAGAGCAGCTTGACCGCGCTGTTCGGGACCGGGTTGTAGATCAGGGCCAGGCGCGGGTTGATCGTGCCGCCGAACGCCGGATAGTGGTCGAGGCGCGCACCGGCGTTCAGGCGCAGCACCGGCGCCAGTGCCAGCTCGTCCTGCAGGTAGATCGCCCAGACGCGGGCGGTGCGGTGGTCGTCCAGGTAGACGGTCGTGGCGTCGTACGTTCCCTGGTCGTCGCGGCTGTCGTAGCGGTACTCCGACCCGACCAGGACGCGGTGCCGCTCGAGCAGGCGCCGGCTCAACTGGAGTTCCGCCGTCCACCAGCGCCCGCGCCCGTAGTCGTTGTCCACGGCGATGTCCGGGCTTCCGGGCGACCCCGCGTCGTAGACGTAGACGCCGTCGTAGTCGGAGCGGTCGTAGGAGACCCGCGCCGCGATCCCGACGCCCTCCGCGGGCTCGCGGTCGACGCGGAGCGCGAGGAACTGCCGCTCGTCGCGGGTGGCCGAGCGCCGGTCGTTGAACAGGGTCCCGTACGAGGCGGTGGGCACGCGCTTGGTCCGCACGCTGTGGACCGCCTCGAGCGTGAGGCCGCGCCACGCGAGCTGCGCGAAGAGCTTGTTCCCCTCGTCGGTATCGTTCCCGACGGTGCGTCCGCTGTTCGTGGCGGGCGTGTCGAATTCGGGGAAGTAGAAGTCCTGGCCGTCGCTGTCCACCACGAGGCCGCTGGCGACGACGCGCAGGCCGGCGGTGGTCTCGCCGCCGTAGCCGAGGCTCCCAGCGCGCGTGCCGTAGCTCGCCGAGCCGCCCTGGAAGCTCCAACCCTTCAGGTCGCGGGCGGTACGGGTCACGACGTTCACCACGCCGAAGAACGCGCTGGTGCCGTAGATCGAGGAGCTCGGACCGCGCACGACCTCCACCCGTTCCACCAGGTCCAGGTCGAGCGCGAAGTCGGTCCCGATGCCGGCATAGCCGTAGGCGTTGTCGTTGATGCGGTGGCCGTTCACCAGCAGCAGCAGGCGGGTGTTGTAGTCCCCGAGCCGGCCGAACCCGCGCACCCCGGCGTACTGGTACAGGCGGTCGTAGGTGATGAAGATGCCGCGCGTGCTCGCCAGCACGTCGGCGAGCGTGCGGTAGCCGTGCTTCCGGATCTCTTCGGCGGTGACGATGGTGACGGCCGCGGGCGCCTCGGCGAGCTTCTGCTCGTAGCGCGAGGCCGCGTAGACGACCTCGACCCGCATCAGCTCGTCGAGGGAGAGCCCGGTGAGGTCGGTGTCGCGGGCCGCGGGAGCCGCAGCGCCGGGGTCCCCGGCCCATGCGGGCGCCGTGGCCAGCGCGAGGACCAGGCCGAGCAGGGTGGGAACGGCGGCGAGCGTCACGGCCGGCGCTCCTCCGTCCGGGGTTCGTCCCGGACACCGGGCGCGACCGGCACCGTCGGGCGCCAGCGTCCTCCCTGTCGCCATCTTCTGGGCTCTCCCTGCCGGGGATTCGGACGAAGCGGGGCCACGCGGCTCCGGCCCCGTGCGCCCGGGGGCGGCTCCAGGGCCCCTGCTCCCGGTCTCATCGGCAGATTCCGCCCCGCGCTTGAGAGGGAAGGCGGCGGGCCGGGCGCCCGCTCCGGGCCTCCGGGGGAGCCCGCCCGGGGCCTCAGTGCGCGACCCTGACCCCCTTCTGCACCCACTTGCGACCGATCACCAGGCCCACGGGCGAGATCATCGCGACGGCGGCGTAGACCAGCCACAGCGTGCCGCTGTCCTGCGCCCCGCCCTCGGGGATGAAGCGCGCGATCATCGCCCCCGAGTAGAACCCGGTCGTCATCTTGGCGAGGAACCACGGGATGCCAGCCAGCCCCATGTAGGCGCCGACCTGCCCCGCCGGCGCCAGGTCGGCCACGTACTCGAGGAATCGGCTCGCCCACACCGCCTCGCCCAGCGAGAACAGCACCACGTAGGCGATGAGCGTCTCCAGCCGCGGGCCCGGGACCAGCAGGAACGTCGAGACCGCCGAGATCGTGGTGCCGATGATCATCATGGTGATGATGTTCGCGCGGCGCGTGAACGCGGCGATGAGCGGCACGAAGATCACGATGATGAGAGGGTTCAGGCCCTGGAACCACTCGTAGCGCGCCCCCACCTCCTTCGGGAAGCAGCGCATCACGTAGTCGGGGAGCGTCAGGAACTGGTGGGCGAACAGGGTGCGCACCGGCAGCAGGACGAAGATGAAGAAGATGAACCGGGCGTCGAGGAACGGCAGCGCCCGGATCTTCTCCGCCAGCGTGCGGCGGTCCTCGTGCGCCGGGGTCGCGTGGTCCACGACGCGGTCGCGCCGCTCGATCCGGCGCGTGAAGAACAGCAGGTTCGCGGCCAGCATGAGCGCGGTGACCCCGATCATGCCCCAGAACACGCCCGAGATCTGCCAGCGCCCGCGGATGAACGGCGAGACGAAGGTCTCGGCAACGATGCCGAGGTTCATGATGGCGTAGAGCAGGCTGTAGCCGATGGTCGTGGTGCGCGGGTCGGTGAACTCCTTCACACCCGCGTAGAGCGCGGGCTGGAGCACGCCCGAGGCCAGCCCCATGAGCACCAGCCCGCACCACAGCGTGGCCGGGCCCGCGGCCCCGCCCGGCAGGGGGCTCAGCACCAGCAGCAGCCGCCCGGCCAGCAGCACGGAGACCGAGAGCGTGAGCGCGCGCCGCACACCCAGCCGGTCGGAGACGAACCCGCCGCCGAACATGCACAGCGTCACCAGCCCGGTGAAGACCGAGACCGCGATGCCGGTGAGCTGGTCCGAGAAGCCCACGCCCTGGTGGATGAAGAGCGTGAGCAGGTTGAGGATGCCGAAGTAGGCGATGCCGTCGCCGAAGTTGACCAGGTTCACCAGCCAGAAGGCCCGCGCGGCCCCGAACAGGATGCGGACGTTGTCGCGCAGCGTGAGGGCTTCCTTCGGCGGCTCGGCGCCTTGCTCGCGTGCTTCGGCGGTCGTCATGGCTCTCTCCTGGCGGTACGGTGGCGGCGGTCCGGAGCGGACAGCATCGCCCGCCGCGGCTTCGGAGCGCACTGCTACTCTTGGACCCTCGCCCCCGTGCCTCACGGCTCCGGTGCGGGCTCGCGGTCCCGGTGGGCGAGCCGGTAGAGCACCGGGAGCACCAGCAGCGTGAGCAGCGTGGACGAGACGACCCCGCCGATGACCACCGGTGAACTGGCCGCGAGTTGTGGCCTGGCTTGTTGGGCAACGAATCGGGCCCGGTCCATCAGGCCGTCGGGGCACCCCTGAGGAGCCTCAGCCCGTTGAAGATCACGAGCAGCGAGGCGCCCATGTCGGCGGCGATGGCGCTCCAGAGGGTCGCTGCTCCCGCGAAGGTCAAAACGACGAAGACCGCCTTGACCAGGAGCGAGAACGTGATGTTCTGCCGGATGACGCGCATGGTCCGTCGAGAGTGCCCGACGAGCCATGGGATCCTCGTGAGGTCGTCTCCCATCAGCGCGACGTCGGCGGTCTCGATCGCGGCATCGCTGCCGGCGGCACCCATCGCGATGCCCAGGGTCGCGCGCGCCATGGCAGGGGCATCGTTCACCCCGTCGCCCACCATTGCGACCACTCCATAGCGGTGGACGAGCCGCTCGACGGCGGCGACCTTGTCCTGGGGGAGCAGCTCCGCGGCGTGCTCATCCACGCCGGCTGAGCGCGCGATGACTTTGGCCGTCGGAGCATTGTCGCCTGTGAGCATGACCAGCCTCCGAACACCAGCCTGCCGCAGCTCGTGGATGGCTCGCCCGACCTCGGGGCGGAGCGCATCGCGCAGCCCGATCAATCCGCACAGGTGAGTGTCGCTGCCGACCACGACCACGGTCATCCCGGTGTCGGCCATCGCCTCCAGCAACCGATGCGCTTCCTCGGTCTCCTGGCCGCGTTCCTCGAGATAGCGGTGGGATCCGAGCCAGTAGGTCTTGCCCTTGAATCGTGCGGTCGCGCCCTTGCCCTGGACGATGCGGAGGTCGTCGGCCGGCTCGAGTTCGGCGCCTTGCCGGCGTGCGTAGCTGACGATGGCCCGGGCGATCGGGTGGTCGCTTCGGGCCTCCATCGCAGCGCCGCGCGAAATCAACTCGGCCTCGCTGTGGCCGCTGAGCGGGAGCACCTCGGCGACCTCCAGCTCACCTCGGGTCAGCGTGCCGGTCTTATCGAAGACGACCGCCCGAATCCTCGCGGGAAGCTCGAGGTACATGCCGCCCTTGACCAGCACGCCGTGCCTTGCGGAGGCCGCGAGGCCCGCCACGATGCTGACCGGCGTGGAGATGACGAGCGCGCAGGGGCAGGCGATGACGAGCAGCACCAGCGCCCGATAGAACCAGGGGAATGCCGGCCCGCCCCACAGGAGTGGCGGTACCACCGCGACGGTAGCGGCGAGCGCCATGACCGCCGGGGTGTAGACCCGCGCGAAGCGGTCCACCCACTGCTCCGACCGAGCGCGTTTGGCCTGCGCGCCGCGCACGAGCCGGATGATGTGGGCGAGGGTCGTCTCGCTCGCGGGCTTGATGCTGCGCACCTCGAGAGCGCCATCGCCGTTGATGGTTCCTGCAAAGACGGGATCGCCGGGCGCCTTGGCCGCAGGCTGGCTCTCGCCGGTGATGGGCGCCTGGTTGACGGCGCTCGTGCCGGAGACCACCTCGCCGTCGAGGGCAATGCGCTCGCCCGGACGGACGATGAAGATCGCCCCTACCGCAACCTGGTCGGGCGACACCTCGAGCTCGTCGTGGTCTGCGCGCTTGAGCCGGACCACAGGCGGCGCGAGGTTCAGGAGCGTCGCGACGGCTCGACGGGCGCGGCCGATACTCCAGGCTTCGAGCGTCAGGGAGAGTGAGAAGAGGACAGTGACGGTCGCCGCCTCGAACCCTTCGCCGATCACCGCGGCGCCGAGCACCGCAAGGGTCATGAGGAGATTGATGTCGGGCTGGAGCCGCCTGGCAGCGAGCCACGCCTTGGGCAGGACGTAGAATCCGCCGCACCCGATCGCCAGCGCGTAGAGCACCGCGGTGAGCGCGGGGAGGCGATGCCCGAGGCCCAGGCCTTCGGAGCCAAGCGCTGCAGCGATCCCACCACCCAGCCACACGTGCGTCAGGAATCCTGCCACGGTGAAGAGGCCGCTGAGCGCGGTCAGGACCATCCGACCGTGACGCTCCGAGCGACCCGCTCGTGAGAGCGAGCCTGCCTGGCCCCGGAGCAGCTCCGCGCGCATGCCGGTGCGGGCCACGGCTTCCTCGACGGCGCCCGGCGCAAGACCCGCGGGGGGCGACTGGACCGTCATGGTGCCCTCGAGGAGATTGAAGACCAGCCGGTCCTCGCCGCCCACGCGAGACGCCACCTCGCGCTTGAGGACCGCGATCTCCTCGGCGCAATCCATGCCGTGGATCCTGAACTGGATCTCCGTTGCAGCGCTGGATATCGGCAAGAGGGGCTCCCCGGCTAAATCATTTCGCGTGATTCGGAGAAGTCGATATCAAGCTGCATGAGCATACTCCTGGGACTGCGTGAAGCGGGCCTCCAGCCAGCGCAGCGCGGCGGCCAGCAGCTCGTCGATCGTGCGGCAGCGGTGGTTGCGG